>JBGSXQ010000001.1:0-2119 GCA_041751315.1 Gaiellaceae bacterium
CAGCGGCGACGCGCCGGCCTGGATCTGGCGCGCGACCTCCTGGATCGGCACGCCCCAGAAGGGATGCCGGTCGGCAAGGGTCTCCCAGAGAACCACGCCGACGGACCAGACGTCGCTCTCGGGCGTCGCGTCGCCGCCGGCGAGCCGCTCCGGCGCGATGTAGGCGAGCGTCCCGGGCACGTCGCCGACGGCAGTGAGAGTGTCTGCTCCGTCGAACTGCGCCAGCCCGAAGTCGAGGAGCCGCACGGCGATCTCGTCGCGATCCTCGAGGAGGATGTTCGCCGGCTTGACGTCGCGATGCACGATGCCCGTGCGGTGTGCGTGGGCGAGCGCGTCGAGCACCTGTGCCGTGATCTCGATCGCGTCGCGATCCGATAGAGCGCCCGCGCGGATCGCGTCGCGCATCGTGCGGCCGGGGACGTACTCGTATGCGATGTAGACGTGCCCCGAGTCGTGCCCGACGTCGTAGGCGCGGACGCAGCGGTCGTGCCGGAGCCGTCGCGCCGCGAGAGCCTCACGCTCGGCCCGGGCGGCTGCCTTTCCCTCGCGAGGGATGATCTTGAGCGCGACGTCGAGGCCGTTCTGCTCGTCGAGTGCGAGCCAGACGGAGCCCGAGCCGCCGCTTCCGAGCGGGCGCACGGGCCGATAGCGTCCGAGGACGAGCTCCTGTGTGGATGGGACGACTGCGACCGAGGACACCGCATGACACTCTTTGCCACCGCCGCGCCGAGTCCTTGCGCACGCCGAGCGCTCCGACGAAGGGACTAAAGTGGCACCGCGCATGAGCACCGCTCGCTTTCAGCTCGCGGAGACCATGTTTCTCCCGCGTGCCCCCTTCGTCCTCCCCGCTCAGCGGCCGGGGGTCGGACGATGAGCACGCGCGACGAAGACATCCTGGATTTCGACTTCTCCGACGAAGACGAGCGGAGGCCGTCGTGGGAGGAGCCAGATGGCCCCGAGTCGCAACCCTCCGTAGCCGACCGAGGTCGAAAGAGGGGCGGATCGCGCTTCGGCCCGCCGCGCAACCTCACGCCACTTCTCCGTCTCATCGGGCTGATCGCGCTGGCGATCCTCGTCGTAGTGCTCCTCGTCGTGTGGGTCGACGGCTGCACCGCCGAGGCGAAGCGAGACCGCAACAGCACCTACCTCGCAGACATCGGCGCCGTCGGCAACGCGTCGGCCCGGCTGGGCCAGCAGCTGAGCACCCTGCTCACGACCCCCGGGCTCAACCAGGAGGATCTCGACGCGAAGCTCGGCGGTTTCGTGCAGACGGCCCAGAATCAGGCCCAGCGCGCGCAGAATCTGAATCCACCCGGGCCGATGGTGATCGCGAATGGGGGAGCGGTCGAGTCTCTCCGTTATCGCGCGAACGGGCTGCGAGGCCTGCAGACGGCGTTCAAGGAGACGGTCGACGAGCCGGACGCCAGCGTGGCCGGCGAGCTTCTCCTTGCGCAGACGCAACGGCTGCTCGCGAGCGACATCATCTGGACCGACTCCTTCCAGGAGCCTGCGCAGGTCGTCCTGCAGGAGGAGGGGATCCAGGGGCTGGACGTTCCGTCATCGGAGTTCGTGACGGCCGAGGATCTCGTGAGTCAGAGCTCGCTCGCGGCGATCTGGCAACGCATCCAGGGCGCGTCGACGGGTGGGACTCCGACGGGACTGCACGGCAACCAGATCGCCTCCGTGAAGGCGCTGCCAAGCGGACAGGTGCTCTCGACGACCACCGAGACCACGATCCTCGCTACCGAGGACCTCACGTTCGAGGTCGGCGTGACCGACTCGGGCGAGAGCCAGGAGGTCAGCGTCAAGGTCACTCTCACGATTCCGAAACAGCCCGATCCGATCGTCCTGACCCAGACGATTCCGATCATCGACCCGGGCGAGACGAAGACTGTTCGCTTCCGCGTCGGCGCGCTCGTGCCGTTCGGCGAGCAGACGACGGTGAAGGTGGACGTCGATCCGGTGCCCGGCGAGACGAACACGTCCAACAACACGGCCGAGTACCCAGTCATCTTCTCGTTGTGACCGCGGAGCTCGCGGTTGCGATAGCCGCCTGTGCGGCCGCGGCACTCGCGCTCCTGGTCGCTGTGGCCGTCTGGCGGCGGACGTCCCGGCTGGC
>JBGSXQ010000002.1:0-3786 GCA_041751315.1 Gaiellaceae bacterium
GGGGGCAGCGTGTTTCATCGCGCCGTGAAACAGCGGCGCGAAGCAGAAACCGATGCCGAGTGCGTCAATGCACTTGCCGACTTGTTCGGGGGTGAGGTTGATGTTCACACCCAGCGCTTCGAGCACGTCGGCCGAGCCGGAGACCGAGCTCACGGCGCGGTTCCCGTGCTTCGCGACTGCGGCGCCGGCCGCCGCAGCGACGATCGCCGCAGTCGTCGAGATGTTGAACGTTCGCGCACCGTCTCCCCCGGTCCCGACGACGTCGACGAGGTCGTCGCGCGTCGGCTGCACCTCGAGCACATGCGCCCGCATGGCCTCCGCGCAGCCGGCGATCTCGTCCGCCGTCTCCCCCTTCGCGCGCAGTGCGACGAGGAACCCGCCGATCTGGGCCGGCGTCGCCTCGCCACCCATGATCTCGGCCATGATCCCACGGGCTTCGTCGCGGGAGAGGTCCTGTCCGTCGAGCAAGCGCTGGATCGCCGCCTGGATCACGCCGGAAGTGTCGCGATTCCGGTGGCGCGCCGTACGATCCGGCCTCATGCCCGACTTCATCCGCGGCCTGGAGCTGTCCCGGGCGTTCTACGAGGAAGTCGTCTCGGACATCCTGGGCGTGACGCCGCATGCCGCTGCACGCCTGGGGTGGGGCTCGGACGTCCTCGGCTTCGACACGGAGCGCTCGACCGACCACGGCTGGGGGCCGTGCGTGAACGTCTACGTCGCGTCGGAGCACGTCCACAACGTCCGGCGGCTCGTCGACACGGACCTTCCCGATACGTTTCGTGGCTGGCCCACCCGATTCGGCTGGGACGACATCCCGGTCTCGCACCACATCGACGTCGACACCGTCGCCGGCTGGCTGAGGCGCCATCTCGGCTTCGACCCTTTCGCCGGTATCACCACCTGCGACTGGCTCGCGACACCGCAGCAGATCCTGCTCGAGGTCACGCAGGGTGCGGTCTTCCATGACCCCGACGGTCGTCTCGCCGCTGTTCGGGAGGCGCTCGCGTGGTATCCGAACGACGTCTGGCTCTGGCTCATGGCCTGCCAGTGGCGACGCCTCGACCAGGAGGAGCCGTTCGTCGGACGAACCGCTGAACTCGGCGACGAGATCGGATCACGAGTGCTCACGGCACGGCTCGTCCGTGACGCGATGCGGCTCTGCTTCCTCCAGGACGGCTCGTACGCACCGTACGCAAAGTGGCTCGGCTCAGCGTTTCGCAACCTCGACCCAGCTCGCACGCTCCTCGACCCGATGCTTGTCGCCGTCACTGCCAGCAGGATCGACGAGCGCGAAGACGCGCTGGTGGCCATCGTCGAAGAGCTTGCACGACGCCACAACATGCTCGGGTTGACAGCCGCGGTCGATGCGAGCGTGCGCCAGTTCCACGCCCGGCCGTTTCGAGTGCTCGGCTCGCACCGCTTCGTCGACGCGTGCCTCGCAAGTGTGGGCGACCCGTGGCTTCGCTCTCTGCCACTCGTCGGCTCCGTCGACCAGTGGATCGACTCGAGCGACGTCCTCAGCGAGCAGGACGCCCTCCCGATCGTGCGGGGCGCATACGAGATCTGGAGAGACCGCGCCTAGTGCTGCGTCTCCAGCGGCGCTGATTCCGTCGACGTTACGAGAGGCGGCACGAGCTAGAGAACGGACCGAACCGCCTGCGCCAGCCGCTCGAGATCGGCTTCGTCCGAGTACGGGCCGATCGAGACGCGCATGAGCGTCGTGTCCTCCCACTCGTACACCGGGATCTCGACGCGATGCTCCTCGTAGAGCCGCCGCGCGAGCTCGGCAGGGTCCGACGTCTGCACCGTCAACGCCCGCATGAGCGGCGAGCATGCTCCACGCAGTGGGCGAAGACCGAGTCTGCCGAGCCGCCGCTCGGCCTCGTCCGCGAGCTCTCGTGCGGCGTCGAGGTCGAATGTCCGCCACGCCTCGATCGCAGCCGGAACCGCGAGGTACGCAGACGGATCGCGTGTTCCCTGCCAGCCGTGGCGCTCGCCGAAGTCCGCGTCTTCGTGGTAGCCCCAGCTGATCACGAGGGGCTCGATCCACTCCTGATGCTCGGGTCGAGCCCACAGGAAGCCCGACCCCTTCGGCGCGCACAGCCACTTGTGGCAGGTGCCCGCGTAGATGTCCGCGCCCACTGCCTCCACGTCGAGTGCGAGGTGCCCGGGAACGTGCGCACCGTCGACGATGGAGAGCACGCCCGCCTTGCGAGCCGCCGCACAGACCTGCTCCACGGGCAGGACGAGCGCCGTCGGCGACGTGATGTGCGAGACGACCACGGCCCGCGTTCGGATCCCGATGTTCGTGACCAGCTCCTCGGGCTCGACCTGAACGACGTTGGCGCGGATGAAGCCGAGCGTGCGCAGGATGGCGCCGTACTCGTGCTTCGTCGTGAGGATCTCCTCCTCCGGTCTGACTCGCAGCGAGCGGATGACCGCATTGAGTGCCGAGGTCGCGTTGGGCGTGAAGACGAGGTCGCTCGGCGCCCGCCGACGAACGACGCGAGCGCTGCTCTCGCCTCCCACATGCGGTCGTGAAACCGGCGCGTCAGGAACTCGGTCGGCTCGGCCTCGAGCTCGCGCTGTAGCCGCTGATACTCCTCGAACACCTCGACCGTGCACGCGCCGTAGCTGCCGTGGTTGAAGTACGCAACCTCCGATTCGAGGAGAAAGCGCTGGCGCATGCGTGGTTAGTGTCCCACGGTGCGCGGGCTTCTCGACACGTACTTCCCGCCGTTGCCGCGCTCGGTCATGACGCTGCAGGCGGGCGGCCTGGTGAACGCCTTCGGCAACGGGATGGTCATCCCGTTCATGTTCATCTACCTGCACAACGTGCGCGGGATCTCGCTCGGGATCACCGGGCTCATCGTGGCGGCGCACGCGGTGGTGAGCATCGTCGCCGGCCCGGTCTTCGGCTCGCAGATCGATCGCTTCGGCGGAAAGCGCATGCTCGCGCTGTCGCTCGTGATCCTCACGGTCGGGTACGCGGGGTACGCGCTCGTGATCGAGCCGTGGCAGGGATTCCTCGTCGCGGCGATCAGCGGAATCGGGGTGGGTGGGTTCTGGCCCGCGCAATCGACGCTCATCACGGGGCTCACTCCAACGGAGCAACGCCCGTCGGCCTTCGCCATGCAGCGCGTGGTGATGAACCTCGGGATCGGGCTCGGCGCTCTCACTGGCGGGCTGATCGCGACGAGCGACGCGCCAGCCACGTTCACGGTGCTCTTCCTGCTCGACGCCGCCACGTTCCTCGTCTACGCCGTGGTGATGGTGGCGCTCGTGCCGGAGCCCGATCTCCGCGAGACCGGCCACGGGGCGCGGACGGGCTCGTACCGCGAGGTGCTGCGCCACCGGCCCTTCGTCGCGGTGATCGCGCTCAACTCGCTGTTCATCTTCGCCGGGTTCTCGGGCTTCGACGTCCTCCCGGTCTACGCGAAGAACGAAGGGGGCCTGTCGGAGACGCAGATCGGGCTGCTCTTCCTCGTCAACACGCTCGTGATCGTCTTCACCCAGCTTCCGATCGCGCGGCTCGCGCGCGGCCGACGGAGGATGCCCACGCTCGCCCTGTTCGGGCTCCTGTGGGCCGGCGCATGGCTGCTCGTCCCGCTCGCGGGAGCGAGCTCGACCCAGGCAGCCTTCGCGATCCTGGTCGTCGTCATGGTGGTGTTCGCGATCGGCCAGTGCCTGCACGGAGCCGTCGCCGGGCCGCTTGCCGCCGACCTCGCTGAGCCCCGGCTCATGGGCCGCTACATGGCACTGAACGCGCTGTCGTGGCAGATCGGG
>JBGSXQ010000003.1:0-3188 GCA_041751315.1 Gaiellaceae bacterium
CGGCCTGCCGCTTGCGGAGCCGTCGAAGTTCGCGGCCGTGGTAGGCTACGGAGTGGAGGCGACCGTCGATGGCACGCAGGTCCTGGTCGGTAAGGCCGCGCTCCTTGAGCAGCGCGGGGTTCCACTGACGCTCGCGGATCAAGCAGCGGCACTCGCGACGCTCGGGCGCACGCCCATGTTCGTCTCCTCGGACGGCCGCGAGGCCGGGATCGTCGCGGTCGCCGACACCATCCGGCCTGAATCGAGGCATGCCATCGCCACGATGCACGGGCTCGGTCTGCGGGTCGCCATGATGACCGGGGACAACCGACGCACCGCCGAGGCGGTGGCAGCACAGGTCGGGGTCGATCAGGTGTACGCCGAGGTGCTCCCCAAGGACAAGGCCGACAAGGTCAGGGCCCTCCAGGCCGAGGGCCACGTCGTCGGCATGGTCGGCGACGGCATCAACGACGCGCCAGCGCTCGCGCAGGCGGACCTCGGACTTGCGATCGGCACCGGAACGGACGTGGCGATCGAGGCGTCGGACATCACGCTCGTCTCGGGCGATCTTCGCGCGGCGGCCGACGCGATCCGGCTCGCGCGCCGCACGCTCGGAACGATCAAGGGAAACCTCTTCTGGGCGTTCGCGTACACCGTCGCCGCGATCCCGCTCGCGATGGCGGGGCTCCTGAACCCGATCGTGGCGGCCGCGGCGATGGTGTTCTCGAGCGTGTTCGTCGTCACGAACTCGCTGCGGCTGCGCCGCTTCCACTCGACCCGCGAGGAGCTGCAGGCATGACCCAGACCGAGATGCACGCGCATGGGTACGCGGCTGACAAGGAGGCGCTGGCACGCCGCCTGCACCGCATCGAGGGCCAGGTGCGTGGCATCGAGCGGATGGTCGCGGAGGATCGCTACTGCATCGACGTGCTCACGCAGATCGCGGCCGTGAACACCGCGCTCGAGAGCCTCGCGTTCAGGATCCTCGACGACCACGTGAACCACTGCGTCGCGGGCGCGCTCGCCTCGGGCGATCCGGTCGAGGTCGAGACGAAGCGCAAGGAGCTCCTCGAGGCCGTGCACCGCTTCGCGCGTGTGCGTTAGCGCTCGGTGGCCAGGCGGAGCCCGAGCGCGATCAGCACAGCACCCGTGACCGCGTCCAAAGCTCGTCGCACCGTGCCGGTCATGAGGCGCCCGAGGCGCGCAACCGCGACGGCGTAGAACGTCAGCCACGCGAACGTCATCGTGCAGAAGAGCAGGCCGAGCGCGAGGAGGATCGCGAACGACGCAGATCCTGCGGGCGCGAACTGCGGCAAGAGGCTTGCGAAGAAGACGGCCATCTTTGGGTTGCCGAGGTTCGAGAGGACACCCTGTCGCAGGGCTCGCCGCGATGTGAGCGGCACACCCGCGCGCACCTCGTGCTGATGCGTCCGGCGCGCGATCGCCGCCCAGAGCGCTTGCACTCCGAGGTAGACGAGGTACGCCGCTCCGACGAGCTTCAGTGTCCTGAACACGGGCTCGGACGCGGTCAACAGTGCGACGACTCCGGCGCTCGCTGCGACCGTCCAGACCGCCTGCCCGAGCGCGATGCCTGCCGCGGTCGCCACTCCGCTCGATCTTCCGCCCGCGAGCGTGTTGCGGATCGTGAGCGCCGTGTCCTGGCCCGGTGTGCAGATGACGACGACCGAGACCGCGACGAAAGCGAGGAGGCTCTCCATCCTCGGCGCTACCTCTCCGTGGCCAGCCGGATGCCGAAGGCGACGAGGATTGTGCCGGTCACCGCGTCGAGCGCGCGGCGCACGCCGCCGCGCAGGAAATGCCCGGCCTTCGCGACGACGACCGCGTAGAGCGTCAGCCACGCGAGTCCCATCAGCGAGAACGCGAGGCCGAGCATGGCGAGCGCGACGAACGACTCGCTTCCGTCGGAGACGAACTGCGGCAGCAGGCTCACGAAGAAGACCGCGATCTTCGGGTTGCCGAGGTTGCTCAGCAAGCCCTGGCGGAACGCGCGCTTCGGTGTGAGCGTCGGCGCCCCCGCGCTCCGCAGCCCGCGCTCCGGGCGCCTCGAGAGCGCCGAGACGATGGACTGCAGGCCGAGATAGACGAGATACGCGGCGCCGGCGATCTGGAGCGCACGGAACACCGGCACGGAGGCGCTCAGCAATGCGGCGACGCCCGCGCTCGCGGCGAGCGTCCACACAGCGATCCCCCCGATGATCCCGATCGCGGTGGCGATGCCTCCCCGACGGCCGCCGGAGAGCGTGTTGCGGATGATCAGTGCGGTGTCGGGCCCGGGCGTACAGATGACGACGACCGACACAGCAACGAAGGCGCCGAGATTCTGGAACACGGAGCAAGTATCGCGTGCTGCAGGACATTGGAAGACTTCACGATGTCGGCGGCATCGCTACGGCGCAGGGCGTATCGCTCGCGCGCGGTCGGATACCGTCGCGCGGTGGCGGAGCGCACTCTCTCGCAGCGCGAGCTGAACCGCGCGCTGCTCGCCCGCCAGCTCCTCCTCGAGCGTGTGCGCGTCCCGATCCCGCGCGCGCTCGAGCGGCTCAGCGGGATCCAGGATCAGTACGCGCCGAATGCGTACATCCGACTCTGGTCGTGCGTCGAAGGCTTCCAGCGCGACGACCTCACGCGCGCCCTCGAGCGGCGTTCCGTCATCCAGGCCACGCTGATGCGCGAGACGATCCACGTCGTGTCGCGGCGCGACTACTGGCCCTTCGCCGTCGCGGTCCGCGAGGCGCAGCGCGAGTGGTTCCTCCGAGTTCGCAAGCCGCGACCAAAGGAGCGCGACCTCGAACGGCAAGCTGGCGAGCTACGCACGCTCATGGCGGACGGCCCGCGCCGACACGAGGAGCTCGTCCGGGTGGTGGGCCGCAGCTGGGGCATGGTCGGGCCGTGGATCGATCTCGTCCGTGTGCCGCCGTCGGGCACGTGGGAGAAGCGGCGTGCGCACCTCTTCCAGACGGCCGAGAGCTGGGTCGGCCCTGAAGACGCCGCCGAGCCTGACGCCCTCGAGCACCTCGTCCGCCGCTATCTCGCAGCGTTCGGGCCGGCTTCGCGGAAGGACATCGCCGGCTGGTCGCATCTGAGGCCCACCGACCTTGCGCCGGTCATCGAGCGCCTGCAGCTCCGCCGTTTCCGCGACGGGGCCGGCGGAGAGCTGCTCGACGTGCCGCGTGCGCCGCTGCCCGATC
>JBGSXQ010000004.1:0-2640 GCA_041751315.1 Gaiellaceae bacterium
CCCCGAGCTGATCGCCGCGATCGAGCACTTCATCGACGGCTACAACCAGCGCGCGCAACCGTTCGTCTGGACCAAGACCCCCGAACAGATCCTCGCCAGAGCTATCGAACAACAACCCACTTCAGGAACGCTGCACTAGGCTCCACCAAAGCGCTCGATCTACCTGAGGGGGTGTCGGCCATGCTGGCCATGAGCGTTCGTGTGTTTCTGCTGCTGGTGACCGTGCTTGCGGTCGCGACAGTCGTATTCCTGATCGCCGCGACGGCCTGACCCGGTCGGGGGAATTCTCGGCTGCCCCCTAGACACGGAGCCCAGAACGCGAGAGATTGTCACTTACCGAACTGTTTGCGTTACACCCGCCGCGCGCGTGACACAACTCGACATCGAGCACATCCTCATCATCGAGGAGATTCGACAACTCCTCGAGGCCTCCGAGCAACTCGGAACCGTGAGCGTGTCCGATCTCGCCGAGCTCGCCCAGACCTACGAGCTCACGGAGCTCGAACAGGACATGCTCCTTCGTGAGCTCGACCGACGCTCCATCGACATCGTCGAGCAAGCCCCCCACTCCGAGGCCGTCGTCGCGCTGACGTCGCCCGTGGAGACGACGACCGACGCGCTCCAGCTCTTCCTGCGCGAGGCCGGAAGACATCAGCTTCTGACTGCCGCGCAAGAGGTCGAGCTCGCCAAGCGCATCGAGCGCGGCGACATGGACGCCAAGGAACGCATGATCCAGTCCAACCTCCGCCTCGTCGTCTCGATCGCGAAGAACTACCGCAACCAGGGACTCCCGTTCCTCGACCTCATCCAGGAGGGCACGCTCGGGCTCATCCGTGCGGTGGAGAAGTTCGACTGGCGGCGCGGGTTCAAGTTCTCGACGTACGCAACGTGGTGGATTCGACAGGCCGTGGCGCGTGCGCTCGCGGACAAGGCACGGACGATCCGCATGCCGGTGCACATCGTCGAGCGTCTCCAGAAGATCAATCGCGCCGACCGGCAGCTGTGGACACAGCTCGGCCGCGAGCCGTCGCTCGAGGAGATCGCCGACGAGGCATCTCTGACCGTGCAGCAGGTGCTGGAGGTGCGTGCTGCGGCCCGCGCATCGACGAGCCTCGACGCTCCGGTGGGCGATGGCGACGACGCGGTCTTCGGCGACTTCGTCGCTGGCGACGAGCCGCTCCCCGAGGAGACGGTCGAGCTCAACCTGCGCAGCGAGGCTCTCCGTCACGCGCTCGCAGCGCTGCCACAGCGCGAGCGCGAGGTCGTCGTCATGCGCTACGGGATGACGGGTGCCGAGCCGCAGACCCTCGAGGAGATCGGCAAGCGGCTCGGCCTCACACGCGAGCGCGTTCGCCAGATCGAGCTCGAGTCGCTCCGCCGGCTCGCGTCCCTGCGCGAGATGCAGTCCGTCGACGTGACCTAGAGGTCTGGCGTCAGGACCGCAGGTAGAGCTCTAGACCGGGCGCGATCGCACGCAGCTCGCGAAGCGCACGCGCCTCGAGTTGACGCACCCGCTCGCGCGTGATCCCGAGATTCGCCCCGACCTCTTCGAGCGTGCGCGGCCGGACTCCGTCGAGACCGAAACGCTCCACCACGACGCGGCGCTGACGTGGCTGGAGCTGCGCGAGGGCTTGGAGAAGCTCGGACGAGCGCGCGCTATCGGCCGTCGCCAGCTCGGGCTGTTGCGCGTTGGGATCCGGGATGAGATCGGAGACCATCGAGTCTCCGTCGCCGATCGGTGTCTCCAGGCTCACCGGATCGAGCACGAGCTCGAGCAGCTCCTGTACGCGCTCGGGGGTGATGTCGATCTCGGCGGCGATCTCCTCCAAAGACGGGTCGCGATTGAGCTTCTGCCCGAGGAGTCTGCGCGTCTTCGTGACCTTCCGCACCTGGTCGGCGACGTGAACCGGGAGTCGGATCGTTCGCCCCTGCTCGGCCAGCGCGCGCGAGATGGACTGCTTGATCCACCACGTCGCATAGGTCGAGAGCTTGAAGCCCATGCGGTAGTCGAACTTCTCCACCGCGCGGATGAGCCCCAGGTTCCCCTCCTGGATGAGGTCGAGCAGCGGAACCTCGGCGCGGGTGTAGTTGCGCGTGATCGACATGACGAGGCGGAGGTTCGACTCGATCAGCTTCCGCTTCGCCGCTTCGTCGCCCAGATCCTTGAGGCGGGCGAGCTCGCGCTCCTGCCCCGGGGTAAGGAGGCGCCCGTCACCGATCTGGCGGACATACAGCTTCAGCGGGTCGTCGGCGGTCGGGCCGGTGAGGCCCGGAAGCTCGCGCGGCGTCGCCGGTTCGTCGGCGGCGACGGTCGGCTCTTCGTCGGGCGGATCGAAGAGGTGCTCGGCAGCGAACCCTTCCACGCCGCTTGTATCGGCCGCACAGTTGCCCCACTTGAGGGATGACAGCTCTCGCGAGGGATCGGCGGGTCGATCGAGAAGCCGATGAACCTGAACGGATTGATCACAAACACTGCGGTACGTGACGCGTCTTACGTTTCATGCGTCGTCCGATCGAGCGAGTCGAATAGCGACCTATGTGCGGCATAGCGGGATTCAGCATCGACCCTGACGCGCCCGTCGATCGGACCCTCGCCGCGCAGGCCCTCCTCGCCGGGATCGCGGAGCGCGGCGCGGACGC
>JBGSXQ010000005.1:0-4063 GCA_041751315.1 Gaiellaceae bacterium
AGGTGCACCGAGTCCGGCGCCCCTTTGCACGGCGCGACGAGCACACGCCAGAGGTGGTCGGTGAGGAACGGCATCAGGGGCGCGACGGCACGGAGCCCCTGCACGAGCGCGTACCACAGCGTGCGCAGCGCGATGGCATCCTCGTCCCAGAACCGCCGCCGCGACCGACGGATGTACCAGTTGGAGACGTCGTCGACGAACGACTCGTACGCGCGGACGACGTCGACCGTGAGCCAGCTCTCGTATCCGGCGGTCGCCTCCGCCACGAGCGCATGCGTCCGCTCGACGAGCCATCGGTCGAGTGGCTCGAGCTCGCCGCCGGGGCCATTGCGGATGTCCTCCCAGCGTGGAGCCCAGCCCGCGACGTTCGCGTAATCGACGAGGAACTTGCAGGAGTTCCAGAGCGTGAGGAGCTTGCGGCGCACCTCGTGTGCCGGACCGAAGCCGAAGAGGAGGTTCTGGTTCGGCGGCTGCGCGCAGTACTGCCAGCGCATGACGTCCGCTCCCATGCGCGAGAAGGCGTCCTGCGCATCGATCATGTTCCCCCACGATCCGTGCATCTCGCGCCCGTTCTCGTCGAGCATCTTCTCGTAGCCGAGAACGCGCCGGTACGGGGCGCGCCCGGTGAGCGCGACCGCCATGAAGTGCTGCGAGTAGAACCAGAGGCGGATCTGCTCGCGCATCTCTGACACCCAGTCGGCCGGGAACCACGCCTCCCAGTACGCGTGATCCGGAAGATCGGCGGTGGTGAGACCCTCTGCGGCGCCCGTTGCGTAGCCCTGCGGGACGAGCTCTGGGTTCTCCCAGCCGAGCGTCGAGAACGGGACGATGCCCGCATCGAGCCAGACGTCGCCGACCTCCGGGATGCGACGCACCGTCTCGCTGCAGGCCTCGCACCTGATCGGTACCTCGTCGATCCACGGACGCCGGAGCTCTTCGAGCTGCTCGAGGCCCGAGACGGCGCGCTCGGCGAGCTCCGCCTTCGAGCCGACGAGCGTGACGTGCCCGCAGGTGCACTCGTAGATCGGGAGCGGCAGGCCGTAGTAGCGCCGGCGCGAGATGTTCCAGTCGCCCATGTTGCGCAGCCAGTCGTCCATGCGTTTGCCCATGTAGGCCGGCGTCCACTCGACCGTCGCGTTCGCGTCGAGGAGCGGCTGGCGCAGCTCGTCGACGGAGATCAGCCAGTCGTCGGTGACGCGCCAGATCAGCGGCGTGTCGCAGCGCCAGCAGTGGGGGTAGCGGTGCGCGTACGTCCCGGCCTCCAAGAGGAAGCCTGTCTCCGCGAGCCGGCCGACGATCTGATCCGCCGCCTCGGTGGTCGAGAGACCGTGCAGCCAGCCGTACGTGTCGTAGAACCGACCCGATTCGTCGACGGGCGAGAGCACGGGCAGACCGTGGATCCGCCCGAGCTCGAAGTCCTCCTGTCCGGCGCCGGGCGCGATGTGGACGATGCCGGTTCCTTCCTCCAGCGACACCTCGTCCCAGGGGATGACGCGGTGCTCGATCTCACTCCCCGGCCCGAGGTCGTCGAACGGTCCGCGATAGCGCATCCCGACGAGCTCCGAGCCCTGGGCGACGTGGGGGAACGTCTCGTCCGGATAGCGCGCGACGGCAACCCACTCGCCGTTCTCGCGGCGCCCGTACTGCGCGTCCGCCTTGACCGCCGCGGCGACGTTCGCGGGCAACGTCCAGGGCGTCGTCGTCCAGATGACGAGCGCCTCGCCGGGCGTCTCGACCAGCGGGAAGCGGACGAACAGCGAGGGGTCGCTGCGATCCTGGTAGACGCCGCTCTGGGTCAGCTCGTGCTGCGAGATCGACGTCCCACAGCGTGGGCACCACTCGGTCGAGCGGTGGCCTTTGTACAGCTGGCCGCGCTCGAACATGATCTTCAGGAAGCGCCAGATGTACTCGATGTTGGTGTCCGAGAACGTGAAGTAGTCGTTCCCCCAGTCCATCCACTGTCCGAGCCGCTTCGACCCCTTGGTCAGCTCCGTCGCGGACCAGACGACCTTCTCGCGACAGCGGCGCGCGAACTCGGCCAGCCCGTACTCCTCGATCTCCCGCTTCGAGTTGAGCCCGAGCTCGCGCTCGACGCCGACCTCGATCCAGAGGCCCTGGCAGTCGAAACCGTTCTGGTAGCGCTGATGGAATCCACGCATCGCCTTGTAGCGCTGGAAGACGTCCTTGAGCGTGCGGCCCCACGCCGTGTGCACGGCGAGCGACTTGTTCGCCGTTACCGGCCCGTCGACGAAGCTGAAGCGTAGGCCCTCGGCGTTTTGCGCGCGGAGTCGCTCGAACGTCCCCTCGCGCTCCCAGGTCTCGAGGATCGAGAGCTCGAGGGCGTCGTGATCCGGCTTGTCCGGCAGAGGTGTGAAGATCGGCGCCACGTGGAATCAGTCTAGGGAAGGGTTTGCGCGGCCTAGGCGTTGTAGGTCGGGCATTCGCAAATACGTCGTATGAAAGGATTCAATGAGCGTCATGGCACTCAACGTCACCGAGGCAACCTTCGAAGAAGAGGTCCTGAAGTCCGAGACACCCGTCATCGTCGACTTCTGGGCCGAGTGGTGCGGTCCCTGCCACGCGGTCGCGCCCGTGCTCGAGAAGATCGCGGAGGAGCGCAAGGACGAGGTCAAGCTCGTCAAGGTGAACATCGACGAGGAGCAGAGCCTGTCCATGAAGTACGGGGTCATGTCGATACCGACCATGATCCTGTTCAAGGATGGCGAGCCGGCGGCCGCCGCGGTCGGGGCGCAGCCGAAGTCGATGCTCGAGCGCTCGCTCGGCTTCGCGGCCTGAGCGGGACAGCACTTCCCCTCGGGCGTATAACCTGATAGGAAGGTCTTGCAGCAAGTTTCGTTCGAGGCTTCCCCCTCCCCCTCCCCTAGCTGAAGGGCCGGCTCGCCGGCCCTTTGGCGCGCTTTGGGGGCATCCGCCCGCTCGGACTTCCGGCCGGCCGGATCTCTCGAGGCGCCGCCTTACCGGGCGCGCGTGCGTCACTCCCACTGTCGATACGGTTCTCGCCCATGTCCCCGCGACACGTACCGGCATCGGTGACCGAGCTCGGCCGCGTCGGGCTGTTCGCCGAGCTTCCGGGCGAGACGCTCGGCAAGCTCGCCGACCGCATGGACCGCGAAGAGGTCTCGGCGGGAACGGTGATGATCCGCGAGGGCGAGCCGGGCGATCGCTTCTTCGTCCTCCTGTCCGGAATGGCGGGCGTGTCGCAGACGGGCCTCGGCCAGCGCGGCGTCATCAAGGCCGGCGACTTCTTCGGCGAGGTGGCGCTCACGATGCACGTCCCGCGCACCGCCACTGTCACGGCGATGACTCCCTGCCTCGTCGCGAGCTGCGACGAGAAGACGTTCGACGAGCTCGTGCGCCCGCTCTTCGCGGACGACGGCGAGAACCCCACTACCGTCTGACGCAGATCTCGCCTTGTGACACAGTGTCACAAGGTCGGCGAGAGCTCCTCGAGCACCGCGTCGGAGAAGGACGGCCACGCATCCTTCGCCCACTCGCCGAACTCGCGTGTCGTGAGCGCGGCACAGACGATCCGCGCATCCGGATCCACCCACACGAACGTGCCGGAGCCGCCGAAGTGGCCGAACGCGCGCGCCGAGGTACGCGTGCCCATCCACGTCGGCGGCCGGGTGTTCAGCTGCACGCCGAGCCCCCAGTCGAGCGGGTCGAAGCGACCGTGGTCGGGGAGGACTCCCGAGAGCCCCGGAAACTGGACGGCGATCATCTCGTCGCGCGTCTCGCCGGCGACGAGGCGCGGCTCGAGGAGCTCGCGCCCGATCTCGAGCACGTCCTCGAGCGAGGCGTGCATGCCCGACCCCGGGTCGCCAGTCGGATCGAGACCGATGCCCAGCGGCGCACAAACCGCCTCGCGCACGTACTCACTGAATGGGATCTCGGCGCGCGCCGTCAGGTGCTGCGCGAGAACCCGGAAGGCCTCGTTCGAGTAGATCCGTCGCTGCCCGGGACGCGCGATCGGCTCGGTTCCCTCGAAGGGCAGGCCGGACGTGTGGGCGAGCAGGTGGCGCACGGTCGAGCCTGGCGGGCC
>JBGSXQ010000006.1:0-3766 GCA_041751315.1 Gaiellaceae bacterium
GCGCATGCTGCCTGCCGGGCTGCTCGGGGTCAAACGGTTCCCGGGACAGCCACAGCATGCCCAGGGAGCCGCGCGGGCGAAGCGCTCCCTCAGCCCCTTCACGTCGTCTTCGGCGCGAAGGCGTCTCAGGCGTGCGCTGGGTGCGAGCGAGCGTCGAGTGCGGTCGCCACCGAGGCGCCGGCTCCGATCTTCTCGACCACCTGGTAGCGCGGCGTCTCGTCGCGCACGACGACCTCGACGCCCACCGTCAAGTGTCCGGGAGCGACGACGAAATGGGCGACACAGCGCGTGCGTCCTCGTATTCGTCGACGGTAAACGCGACGAGCCGGTCACAATCTGTCGAGCACTCGCAGGCGTATTCGGAAACGGACGATCCGGGGTTCGACTTCGTCTGCTCGTTCTCCGACCGGATGGCCGACTCGTCCTCGGCGGCGCGGATCTGCCGCTCTGCGAATGGGCGAGAGCCGCTCATGACGAATCTGTGCGATCCGAGTCTTCGCGCACGGTAATCCCACAAGAGCTTCCGTTGCGCGCGCTCAAAGGCGTGCCTTCGGCGGTGCCTGGCGGCTGGCTCGCGCGACGCTATTGGCGGTGTGGACTTGCCGGCGGCCGGCAAGCCAATGAGTCTTCACCTGCAGTGAGGTGGTCAGCCCCGAGATGTCGGCCGACGGTAGGCCCAGGAGATAGCCCTGCCCGCCCTTGATCGACGAATCATCGACGTTGTCGAGGAATCGCTCGGGCTCGCGGACGAAGGAGAGCATCTCCTCCGTCTCGATCCCCTCGGCGATCACGTATGCGCCCGCCCCACGTGCGTACGCGATGATGGCGAACAGGACGGCCTGTGCGTTCGTATCCGACGGTGCCGCCGCGATGATCGCCTTGTCGATCTTGACGAAGTCGACCGGGAACTCGCGCAGCATCTCGAGGCCGGCGTTGCCAGGGCGTCCGTGTCGGCGTCGGCCACGCTCAGGGCCACGCCGACGGAGAAGGAGGCGAGCTCGCTCTGGAACGCGCCGTGATTGCCGAGGCCGGTCAGCGAATCGCGTGTCGCGCGCCACACCGCGAGTCTGTGATGACGAGCGAACTTCCTCCCGGCAAGCACGTAGACCGGCAAGCACATAGAAGAGCCCGATCCCGATCACCATCGAGGCAATCGAGAAGACCAGCGCCTCGTCGCTCAAGGCCGAGATGCGTGTGCGAAGCACCGTCCCGTCTGCGTCCACCCGAAGCCAGAACTGCTCTCCCCGGATGTGGACCGGAACGAGAAAGCGGTATCCGTCTTCGAGCTCGCTCGTCTTGACATCCGCAGCACTCGGGGCGACCGTATTTCGGTCCGGCTTCCTGGGCAGGTCAGGCCCCAAGTCCGTATCGCGCGGCGCCGAGATCGCTGCACCGGCGGCATTGAGCAACGTCGCAGAATCGATCCCGTGTCGATCCTCCATCGACTCGACGAGATCGAGCGCGTCATCCATCGCGTCGAGAGCACCGCGGCCGTCCTCATAGGCGGCCTCGATCGCAGCAGCATCCGCGACATGCCCTCGAGCATCCTGCTGAAGGAGCTCCCGCTCCGCGACACGCGTGAAGAAGACCTCGCTCGCGAGCACGAGGAACACCAAACAGAGAGCGCACCAACGACCCGCACAGCCATCGCGTGTCGGTGCGCGAACAAGGGCGCGAACCGTTGGAATTTCATGACGCGGGAACAACACGAGCCGCGACGCTGTCGGATGGCGCCTACGGCAGTAGCCCAGATCTAGTGCCTATTGGCTCTTTCGTACCTCACCACGGAAAACTGCGTCCCGTCCTCGCTGACGTGTTCCTCACGCGCGCGCTCGACGAAGGCGTCTCGAGACCACGCGGGGAAGAACCTGTCGCCGTCGATATCGAGCTCGATCTCCGTCAGGACGAGCTCGTCGGCGTATGGCAGCGCGGCGGCGTAGATCTCCGCGCCGCCGATGACGTAGGCCTCGGGCTCGTCGGCGAGCAGGTGGAGCGCATACTCGAGCGAGGGGGCGCGCTCCGCTCCGTCGGCCTGCCACTCCGGGGTGCGCGTGACGACGACGTTGCGGCGTCCAGGGAGTGGACGGAAGCGCTCGGGAATGGACTCCCACGTCTTGCGTCCCATGACGACCGCGTGTCCGGTCGTGAGCTCCTTGAAGAACGCGACGTCCTCGGGCAGGCGCCACGGGATGCGGCCGTCGCGTCCGATCACACCGCCGCGCGCGACGGCGGCGACCAGTGAGACCCTCACCGGTCGGCGTTTCACACGGCGACCGGCGCGCGGATCGCCGGGTGATGCTCGTAGCCCATGACCTCGAAGTCCTCGTAGACGTAGTCGAAGATCGAAGGCGGGCGGCGCAAGAGGCGAAGCGTGGGATGCGGCAACGGGGCACGCGAGAGAAGCGTCTCCACCTGCTCGCGATGGTTGTCGTAGATGTGACAGTCGCCGCCCGTCCACACGAGGTCTCCGACCGCGAGGTCGCACTGTTGCGCGAGCATGTGCGTGAGGAGGGCGTAGCTCGCGATGTTGAACGGGACGCCGAGGAAGACGTCTGCCGAGCGCTGGTAGATCTGGCACGAGAGCCGCTCGCCGGCCGCGACGTGGAACTGGAAGAAGGCGTGGCAGGGCGCGAGTGCCATGCGGGGGATGTCCCCCACGTTCCAGGCGCTCACGATGATCCGTCGTGAGTCCGGGTCCTCGCGCAGGAGCCGGACGACCTCGGCGATCTGATCCATGTGGCCGCCGTCCGGCGTCGGCCAGCTGCGCCACTGGACGCCGTACACGGGGCCGAGCTCCCCGTCCGCGTCCGCCCATTCGTCCCAGATCGTCACGCCGTGCTCCTTGAGCCAGCCGACGTTCGAGTCACCTCGGAGGAACCAGAGAAGCTCGATTGCGACCGACTTGAAGTGCACCTTCTTCGTGGTCACGAGCGGGAACCCGGCGGCCAGGTCGAAGCGCATCTGGTAGCCGAACGTGCTCAGCGTGCCGGTGCCCGTGCGGTCGTTCTTCGGCGCACCGCTTTCGAGAACGTGGCGGACGAATTCCTCGTACTGGGCCACTGTTCGACGATAGCGCGATCTGCGGAGGCCGGGCTGCGACGGGTTGCGACCCGTCGCGAGACGGGGCAGGCTTCGCGAATGCCCGAGCAGCCGAGCGGCGCGGTTACGTTCCTCTTCACGGACATCGAAGGGTCGACGCGGCTCGTCAAGCAGCTTCGCGACCGGTATGGCTCGGTCCTAGCCGATCATCAGCGCCTGCTTCGCGCTGCCTTCGCCGCCCACGGCGGCTATGAGGTCGACACCCAGGGGGACTCGTTCTTCGTCGCGTTCGCGAGCGCGCGCGACGCGCTCCTTGCCGCCGTCGAGGGTCAGCTCGCCCTGCTCTCGCACACGTGGCCGGACGGCGTCGAGATCAAGGTGCGGATGGGTCTGCACACGGGTCAGGCGGTTGCCCACGACGGCCGCTACACCGGCCTCGCCGTGCATCGCGCGGCACGGATCGGCGCCGCCGGTCACGGCGGGCAGATCCTCGCTTCGCAGGCGACGCAGACCCTGCTCGAGGACGAGGAGGAGGATCTGCACGTCTTCCTCCGCGACCTCGGTGAGCAACGGCTCAAGGATCTCGACCGGCCCGTTCGTCTCTATCAGGCCGCGGCTGAAGGGCTGCGTACCTCGTTTCCCCCCGTTCGCGGTGCCGACGACCTCGAGCGGAGCGCAGGGCCGTCTGCCGCCTCGCCGCGGCGGCATCGTCGGGGCCTGGCGCTCA
>JBGSXQ010000007.1:0-2716 GCA_041751315.1 Gaiellaceae bacterium
CTGCCGCGCGGCCTCCGCTCGCGTGATGCCTCGCCGCCGCGCGATTTCGTCGAGCGATGCGAGACCGTCATTCCCGAGCCTCAGTGAGAGCGGGTTCGTTGCCACGTGTCGACTGTAGCGTGTAATGCGCTACAGCCACCACGCGACCAGTCCTCGCCGGGATCCCAGCCGTCGGTGAAGACGTTCGCGTCCACCGCTGCGACCTTACGTGCTGCGGTCAGAGCCGGACGAGCGAGACGAGGTACTCCTGCGGCAGTTCGAGCCCGCCATCGGGTGCCTCGTTCCAGCGCTCCCAGATCTCGATCGTCTCCGCTCGGAGGTTCCCGAAGCGCTCCTCCCCGAGGAGCCGACGCGCGGTGACCATCGGGCCGAAGCGGTCCATGAAGTAGTCGGCGAACCCCTCGGTCGAGTCCCAGCGGATGGTCGCCGAGCGACGCTCGAACTCGATCTCCCTCGCGCCGCCGAACATCTCCCGCACGTGCGCCTCGGTTCCCCAGAGGACGGGCGGCGAGGCGTAGTCGGGCGGAGGAGGCATGTACGTGCCGGTCAGGCGAAAGACCTCGCCGACCGTACCCTCCGGCGTCCAACAACAGATGCCGATCGTCCCGCCGGCCTGACAGACACGTGCCATCTCGTCTGCCGCCTGGCGGTGACGCGGAGCGAACATGTGCCCGAACGTCGAGAAGACGTACTCGAACGTGTCGTCGGCGAACGGCAGTGCCTCGGCATCACCCTCGACCCACTCGATGTCGACGCCCGCCTCGGCGGCTTTCACGGCCCCGGCCTCGAGCAGCTCGGGGACGAGGTCGAGACCTACCACCTCGGCGCCCGCCTGCGCGGCCGGAATCGCGGCGTTCCCGGCGCCGCAGGCGACATCGAGCACACGCGTGCCCGGCCCGACTCCTGCCCGCTCGATGATGTGCTCGCCGACGTCGCGGATGTGCTCGGACAGCGTTGCGTAGTCACCCGTCGCCCACATCGCGCGTTGCCGTTCCTTGAACTCGTCCATCGACGCCTCCTTCTGCCGCTCGGAACGGCGGCGGCGGCGAGCCTATCGTTTCAGCGCTCGACGAGCTGAGGTACGAGGCTCGATCCGCGCATGCCTGCCGGTACCTCGATCTCCATGAGCTCGAGCACGGTGGGCGCGATGTCGAGGAGATGCGCGTCGCGCCTCCCCGTCGCCTCGATGCCCGCGCCCGCGACGACGTAGAGGCCGTCCTGCGCGTGGTTCGCGTCGTCGGGGCCGGTGTCGTTCTCGAGCGTCTGGATGCCCTCGTCGCCGCCGATGGTTCCCACCGATCGCCAGAGGAGGTCGCCGAAGACAACGATGAGGTCGGGCGCGACGCCCTGCGGCTCGCCGTAGAGCTGCTCCGGCTTGTAGACCGCTGTCGGGATCGGGTTCCCCGCGTCATCCGGGATCGCGGCGATCCGGCGGCCGAGGTCGTCACGCACGGCCTCGTACTCCTCGGGCGGGATCGTGCCCTCCGGCTCGCGGCCCGCGACGTTGAGGAAGACGCGCGCGTAGTACCCGCCCTCCCCCCACGCCGTCGTCCGCGACCAGTCGACGCCGACCTCTCGCAGCGACGACACGCCATCCGGCTCGGAGAGCGTCGCGAGCAGCCCCTCCTGGCGGAGCCACTCGTTGATGCGGATCCCCCCGTCGAGACGCTTGGCGCCGTGGTCGGAGAGAAGAAAGACGACGGTGTCCTCGTCGGCGTGCTCGAGCAGCCTCGCAATGAGGCCGTCGAGGTGTCGGTGGTAGTCGAGGATCGCGGTCTCGTACGCGTTCCCGGGCTCGTGCTTGCGGTGCTCGGGATCCATGTACTTCCAGAACCCGTGGTGCATTCGATCCGGGCCCATCTCGACCATGGCGAAGAGCGACCACGGTTTCGTCGCGAGCAAGTGCTCGGCGAGCGCGAAGCGCCGATCGGTCATCTCGTAGACCTGGCGCAGGAGGTACTCCTTGTCATCCGTGCGGAAGTCCTTCGTGTCGAACAGGTACTCGCCGACGACCTCCGCGATCTCGTCCTTCAATGCAGCCGGATACGTGTACTTCGACTCGACCGACGGTGTCAGGAAGCAGCCCACCATCACGCCGTTCAGCGGCTTCGGCGGGTAGGTACCCGGCACGGACAGCACGATCGACGAGCCGCCCGACCGCGTGACGAAGTCCCAGAGTCGCGGTTCCGTGATCGCCGTCGACATGGCGATGAAGCCCCCGTCGTACGTGTGGTCGGAGCGATTGCGAAACCCGTAGACGCCGAGGTCGCCGGGTGTCTTGGACGACATCATGCAGCTCCAGGCGGGGACGGTGATCGGCGGGATCACCGACGTCAGGCGCCCGTACGCGCCTCGCTCCATGAGCCCTGCGATGGTCGGCAGCTCGTCGCGCCAGCGCTCGAGCACGAGAGACGGCTCGGCGCAGTCGAGCCCGATCAGCATGACCTTCCGCGGCACGGGCGGAGACTAGCCGGAGCCACGCGACCGCCCCGCCAGCCACAATCGGCAGCGTGAGCGCCACCCCAGAGCGTGCCACCGAGACCGTCGTCATGAAGTTCGGCGGCTCGTCGGTCGCGGACTCGGACAAGATCAAGCACGTCGCCGAGCGTCTCGTCGAAGCACGGCAGCGCGGCGTCCGCGTCGTCGCGACCGTGTCTGCGATGGGCGACACGACCGACGGGCTCCTCTCACTCGCACAGCAGGTCTCGTCGCAGCC
>JBGSXQ010000008.1:0-2613 GCA_041751315.1 Gaiellaceae bacterium
GCGCGGAGCTTCTCGACGAGACGGTCGACCGCGAGCTCGCGGTTACGAGTCTGGCTGCGCTCGTCCTGCGCCACCGCACGCAGAACGGGGCCGGCGCGCGCGATGACCCGCCGCTTCTGCGTCTCCGTGAGTGCCGCCGAAGCCTCGACGTCGAACAACGCCTCCACCCGGGTCGACGATTTCTGCGCGTGCTGACCGCCTGGCCCGCTGGAGCGTGACACCCGTAACTCGATCTCGGACATCGGCAGGAGCACCGAGCGCGTCACCCGAATGTGCCCGTCCTGCATCGCGACAGCCTGCCACGGGGGTATGCGGGCTGCGCGCGCGGGGCTCCTGCTCGATGGCGGAGCCTCCTCTCGACGCCCGTCTACACGGCGAGCGCCGCCCCGCCGCGACCTCGCGATTCCGCCGAGCCAGGACGTCGTCCCACGGCCTTCTCCGCCCCGGCGACGTCGCGTTTCCGAGCGCACGGAGCCACGTAGACTCGCGCCGTGGCGTGCATCCTGCTCGACATCGACGGCGTGCTCCACGTCTCGGGCGAGCCGATTCTCGGCGCATCCGAGGCAGTTTCCGAGCTTCGCCGCGCGGGTCACGCACTCCGCTTCGTCACGAACAACTCCACGCGCTCGCGAGCGCGGCTCGCCGATCAGCTGCGCGACATGGGGTTCACGCTCGATGCGGAAGAGCTGCAGACGACACCCGGCGCGGCCGTCCGTGAGCTCGGGGGAAAGCGCGTGCTCGCCCTCGTCATGCCGGCGATCGTCTCCGACCTCGAAGGCATCGAGCTCGTGGGCGACCACGCGGACGCCGTTCTCGTCGGTGGCTGCGACGAGACCCTCGAGCCGAACCAGGTGTTCAGCTACATGAATCTCGCGCGGGCGTTCGACGAGATCCAGATGGGAGCATCGCTCTACTGCCTGCACAAGAACAAGTGGTGGCAGACGAGCCGGGGCCCGATGCTCGACGCGGGTGCATTCGTCGCCGGGCTCGAGTACGCGACGGGGGTGGAGGCGACGGTCCTCGGGAAGCCGAGCCCGTCGTACTTCGCCGCGGCGCTCGACGCGCTCGCCGCCGAGCCGGAGCTCACCTGGCTCGTCACCGACGACGTCGAGGCCGACGTTCGCGGCGCGCGGCTCTTCGGCATGAAGACAGCGCTCGTGCGCACCGGCAAGTTCCGGCCCGAGACGCTCGAGTCGGCCGACCCGGCGCCCGACATCGTCGTCTCCTCGCTCCGACATTTCCCGGAGCTGCTCGAAGCGGATCTGACGGGAGGGTGGGCGCCGTAAAGGTCGGCGTCGACATCATCGAGATCGAGCGCATCGAGCGCGCTTTGGAGCGACCCGGGTTTCGCGAGCGCTGCTTCACGGAGGCCGAGCGAGCGTACTGCGACTCCCGCACACGCCCGGCGCAGAGCTACGCCGGACGTTTCGCGGGGAAGGAGGCGGTGGGCAAAGCGCTCGGATGCGGCGTGCGTTTCACCTGGAAGGAGATCGAGATCGTCGGGCGGCCGAAGCCCGGCGTGCGCCTCTCCGGGAGGACCGCAGTCTTCGCAGAGCGCGTGCAGGCGGGCGCGATCGACCTCTCGATGACGCACTCGCGCGAGCTCGCCGCCGCGATCGCGGTCGTCTCGCCGCGTGAGGATGGCTGAGCGCTTCGAGCCGCTGTACTCGTCCGCCGAGATGCGCGCGGCCGAGGAGCGCTACCCGGGCTACCCCGACTCCATCCCCGAGCTGATGGAACGTGCGGGCACCGCCGTTGCCCGGGAGGCGATGCTCGCGTACCCGTCGGCTCGTTCCTTCGCGTGTGTCTGCGGAGGGGGCTCCAACGGAGGCGATGGTCGTGTCGCGGCTCGTGTGCTGCGTGAGGCGGGCCACGTTGCCGACGAGACCGAGGAGGTCGAAGGGTACGACGTGATCGTCGACGGGCTCTTCGGGACGGGTTTTGACGGCGCGCCTCGCCCCGGGGCAGCCGAGCTCATCGCCCGCATCAACGCCGCGGCCGCTCCCGTCGTCGCCGTCGATCTTCCGTCTGGCGTCAGCGCCTCGACGGGCGAGATTGCCGGCGCTGCGGTCGAGGCCGATCTCACCGTGACCTTCCATGCGCCGAAGGTCGGCCTCGCGATAGCACCGGGCAAGTTCCATGCCGGGCGCGTCGTCGTGGCGGACATCGGCCTCGAGCACGTGGCCACGGAGGCGCGCCGTGCGACGGAGTCCCTTCTGGATGTCGTCCCGCGTCGCGGAAGGCGCGATACGAAGTACTCGTCAGGCTCCGTCCTCGTCGTCGGCGGGAAGCCTGGGACGACGGGTGCCGCCTGTCTCACTGCGATGGCCGCCCTGCGCGCGGACGCTGGCTACGTAACGCTCGCCGTGCCCCAGGAGGCGCTCGCGGCGGCCGAGGTGCTCGCGCTCGAGCCAGTAAAGCTTCCCTGGAGCGACGAGGACGCAGTCGAGACGATCGTCGCCGCTTCAGAGAGGGCAACGGCGCTCGCGATCGGGCCCGGCCTCGGACGAGGGCCGGGAAGGCGCGATCTCGTGCGTGCGCTCCTCGAGCAGATCGACCTGCCGGCGGTCGTCGACGCCGACGCGCTCTTCGAGCTCGAGCCCGTCGAGCGAC
>JBGSXQ010000009.1:0-7480 GCA_041751315.1 Gaiellaceae bacterium
CGCGCTCCCCTCGGCCGGCGCCGATCGGGCGGCGGGCACGAACCGGGCGGCCATCTTCTACTACCCCTGGTACTCGACCCCGGTCAGGGACGGGCGTTGGGCGCATTGGTATGTCGACCACGACGGCGCGCCGGTGCTCTCGACGCCGTACTACCCGACCCGCGGGTTGTACTCGTCGTCGAATGCTCGCCTCGTCGCCGCCCAGATGAAGGAGATCGCCGCCTCCGGCGTGGGAACGCTCGTGGTGTCGTGGTGGGGGTTCGACTCGCCGGAGCACGACCGACTCCTCCTCGTCGAGCAAGCTGCGACACGCTACGGGCTCGAGGTCGCGATCCACGTCGAGCCGTACCACGCCCGAACGCCGGCGCGGGCGGCGGAGGACATCGCACGGTTGCGCCGCGAGGGCGGCTTCACCGACTTCTACGTCTACGACGCTGCCCGTGAGCCGGCGGTGGCGTGGAACGAGGCTCTCGCGCCGCTCTCCGGCGTGCGCATCTTCGGCCATACGACACTCGTCGGCCGCGCGAAGGCATCCGGCTTCGACGGCCTCTACACCTACGACGTGGTCACGTGGAACGGCGCGCTCTTCAAGCGCCTCTGCACCCAGGCGCACGCCGCTGGGCTCCTGTGCGCACCTTCTGTCGGGCCAGGCTACGACGCGCGGCTGGCGACCCGACATCAGGTTGTGCGCCCGCGCAACGACGGCCGCACCTACGACCGCATGTGGAAGACCGCGCTGCGCGCGGGCGCGGACATCGTGACGATCACGAGCTACAACGAGTGGCAGGAGGGCACGCAGATCGAGCCTGCTCGGGTGGCCGTCGGCAAGCCGGACTATGACGGTGCGTGGGGAAAGAACGGTCTCGCGGCGCAACGCGCGTACCTGACGGCTACCAGAGCGTGGACGGCGCGACTCGCCGCCGCGCCGCGTCAGTAGAGCGCGCTCGCGAGCCTGCGCCGATAGGCGACCGTCACCGGGTCGTCGTGCCCGAGGTCGTGGAACACTGCGAGGGCGAGCTCGCGTAGCCAGTCTCGGCGCTCCGACGATGCAGCCACGATCTCCGCGAGCACGAGGTCGAGCGCGCGCTCGACCTCACCCGCTTCGAGCGCCGCAAGGACGTCCGGGAGCTCGCCGCTCGCGCGGAGTGACTCGACGACCGCGCCGACACGAGGCGGTGCGAGCAGCTCGTCGAGGAAGGAGGCAACCCCAGTCGGGGAGCGCACGCCGACGAACTCCGCCACCACACGGCCGTCCTTGAACGCCTTGACAGCTGGGATGCCCTGGATGCGGTACGTGGCAGCGAGCTCGGGATTCGCATCCACGTCGATCTTGGCCAGCGCGACGGATCCGCTCCGCGCGCCTATCTGCTCTTCGAGGACTGGCGTGAGCGCACGACACGGCCCACACCAAGCGGCCCAGAAGTCGACGACGACGGGGACGTCGCGAGAGCGCTCGACGACGTCGGTCTCGAAGGTCGCTTCCGTGACGTCCACGTCGTCTGGAACGAGCGCAGACGCGCTCGTCATCCCTCCGAGGCGACGACGTCGGCGGCGCATCCGGCGATGAGACCCGCGCGCACGTGCTCGGGCTCGACGCCACGAAGCGACCGATGCGAGAGGTCGATCTCGATCGCCGGCGATCCGTCGAGCCCGAGCGAGCGCAGACCGACATCGACTCCGAACCCGTAGAGCTCGGCGGTCGAGAAGACGCCGCGGCGTCCCGTCTGCCGGCGAGCGACGCCTTCGAGCTCGCGCAGCTCCTCGAACGGGTCGATACGCACGTTCGAGTCAGAGCCGATGCACAGCGGAATCCCGCGCGTACGCACGCGCTCGGCGGGCAGGAAGCCGTCGCCGAGATCGGCTTCGGTCGTCGGGCAGGCGCAGATCGCAGAGCCAGCCGACGCCACGAGATCCAACTCGGCACCGTCGGCGTGCGTCGCGTGCACGATCGTCGTCCGCTCGAACAGACACCCCGTGCGCGCGAGAAGCTCGATCGGACGACACTGGTGCTCCGCAAGACACTCCTCGATCTCCCGCGGCTGCTCGTCCGCATGGACGTGGAGCGGAAGCTCGTGTCGTCGTGCATACGCGCCGATCGCCTCGAGCCATTCCGCGGGACACGCGCGCACGGAGTGGGGGGCGAGGCCAACGCGGAGCCCCGCTCCCCGCAGACCCTCGACCTGCTCGAGGTACTCGTCGACCGACCCCTGCCGCGACCGGACAATTCCTCCACGCGCGTAGGCGACGTGCAGCAGGACGAGCTCGATGCCTGCGGCGGACGCCGCCTCAGCCGCGGCCAAGGCCTCGGGCACGCCGAGATAGTGGAACTCGCCGACCGTCGTATACCCGGCGGCGAGCATCTCGCGATAGCCGAGCTCGTACTCCACGCGCACGAGCTCCGGCGTCTGACGCTGTGCCTCTGCGAGCATCACATCGCGCCACGCCCAGAAGTCGCCTCCGGCTGCCCGCCCCCGCATTGCGCGCTGGAAGGTGTGGCTGTGTGCGTTCACGAAGCCAGGAAGACGCAACATGCCGGCCACTAGAGCGACGCTACCAGCGTCCACGGGGCACTATGGGCGTAGGGTCTTCGCATGACGTGGGTCGAGATCAGGCGCTCGATCCCGAACGCGCTCACGATCGCGCGCTTCCTCGCGATCCCCGTGTTCGTCTGGCTCTATCTCGAGGCCGGCGACGAGTCGGCGTGGGGGGCTGGGATCTTCTTCGCGGCGGCGGCGTTCACGGATCAGCTGGACGGCTACCTCGCTCGCCGCTGGCATGTCGAGTCCCGCTTCGGGAAGGTGGCCGACCCGCTCGCGGATCGACTCATGATCGGCACCGCCGCCGTGGCCATGCTCGCGACAGGGCGCCTGCCGCTCCTCGCCGCGCTCGTCATCCTGGGCCGCGACGTCGTGCTCGTGCTCGGCTACCGGATCCTCTCTCCCGGCGGTTACGACCTGGAAGTCACCTTTCTCGGCAAGACTGCGACATGGGGCCTCTACGGGTCGCTCGGCTTTGTCCTCGTCACCGAGGAAGGCACGACGTGGCCGCTGGTCCTCCTCTGGACCGCGATCGTGCTCTCCCTGGGTGCTGGCGCGCAGTACGCGCTCCGCGCGTGGCGCCAGGTGCAGGCTGGAAGGGACTCTCGACCTGGGCGCGAACCTTGACAGAAGCGTAAAGTCTCAACCTGAGGTTGACCCCTCGGCGCGACTGTTGCTTTACTCAGGACACTCTCGAGGAAAGGCTGCCGGTGGAACCACTCCCTGATCTCTCGACTTTGACCGACGACGACCTGCGCGGCATGATCCGCGAGCTCGAAACGGAGGAGGACGAGGTGTCGTTTCGACGCCGCGTGCTCCACGGCCGAATCGACATCCTGCGCGCCGAGCTCGTCGCGCGCCTGCGCGAGCAGGTGAGCGCGGGGGAGGCGCAGCTCGCGGACGTCGGGCGCCTGAGCGAGATCCTCACCGCCAAGAGCATGCCGATCAAGGATCCCGAGTGAGCACGTCTCGCCTAGGGCTCGAGGTCGCGGGGGAAAGCAGGTTGCGCCCGCGTGCCTCCACACCCGTCCCCGCTCACGAGGCTGTCACCCCGTGAGCCACGTCTACTGCCCGGAGTGCGGCTTCCAGAACCCGGAGGCCTCGAACTACTGCTCGCGCTGCGGCGCGCTCCTGGCGGTGGAGACCGGATCGGAGACGACGATGAGCTTCGACATGGCCGAAGACGGCGACGAGGTCGATCTCCTCGAGTCACTGGGGATCAACGGCCCGGCGCTCGTGGTGCGCTCCGGAGGAGGCATGGCTGGCCAGTCGTTCCAACCCGACGAAGGACGAACGCTCATCGGCCGCTCGCCGGAATGTCAGGTGTTCCTCGACGACGTGACCGTCTCCCGCCAGCACGCCGAGCTCGTCCGTGAAGGCGAGACATTCTCGATCCGAGACCTCGGCAGCCTGAACGGCACCTACGTGAACCGCCGGCGTATCGAGTCCGCAGTGCTCGAGGACGACGACGAGGTGCAGATCGGCAAGTACCGACTGACGTTCCTTCAGCGATGAGCACCGCTCGCCTCCAGGCAAGGCGCGAGCGGGGTGGGGCAGAGCCGCGGCTGCGCACGATCGGCTCGGTCTGCGAGGAGCTGCGCGAGCAGTTCCCCGACATCTCCGTCTCGAAGATCCGCTACCTCGAGGACCAGGGCCTCATCTCGCCGCGCCGCACACGCGGCGGTTACCGGTTGTTCGCGCCCGACGACATCGAGCGGCTGACGACGATTCTGAAGCTCCAGCGGGACGAATTCCTGCCGCTGCGTGTCATCCGAGAGGAGCTCGACGGCCCCGGCGCGGCGCACGATCGTGCGCGCCGTCGTAGCGTCGGCGTTCTCGGCCACGAGGACGAGATAGGTGAGACAGAGCTCTGCGAGCGCGCGTCGGTCCCGCACGACCTGGTTCGCGAGCTCGAGGAGTACGGCCTGTTGATGTCGCGCACGGAAGGCGGCGAACGACTCTACGCCGAGAGCGAGGCGGACATTGCGGCCGCCTGTGCCCGTCTCGCTCGGTACGGCATCGACGCCCGACATCTGCGAACCTTCTTGACGGGCGCGAGCCGTCAGGCGGCACTCGTCGAGCAACTCGTCGCACCCGGCCTACGGGCTCGCAATCCACAACGGCGCAAGGACGCGCTGGACGATCTCGAGGTGCTCTCGCGCGTCGCCCAGGAGCTCTCGCACATGCTTCTCGTCCGGGAGCTCCGCGCCACGGTGGAGCGCACGGCATGACCAGGGTGAGCGACCTCGACCTCCGCGACCGCATCCGCGACGTGCCGGACTTCCCGACGGAAGGGGTCGTCTTCAAAGACCTCATGCCGCTCATCGCCGATCCTCAGTACTTCGCCGAGACGATCCACCGCCTGGCCGAGTGGGCGCGACCGTGCGAGCCTGAGCTCGTCTTCGGCGCAGAGGCGCGCGGTTTCATCTTCGGCGCCGCTCTCGCCTACGACCTCGGCGCAGGCTTCATCGCGGCCCGCAAGCCCGGCAAGCTTCCGCGCGAGACGGTCGAGGCGACGTACGACCTCGAGTACGGGACCGACACCCTTCACGTGCACCGCGACGCGGTGTCCGTGGGAACTCGGGTGATCGTCGTGGACGACGTGCTCGCCACCGGAGGGACGGCGCGCGCGAAGGTACAGCTCGTCGAGAGTCTCGGCGGTGTCGTCGCCGGCCTGCTCTTCGTCATCGAGCTCGATTTCCTGCACGGTCGCGACAAGCTCGCTGGGTACGACGTGCACTCGCTCGTGCACTTCTGAAGGTTTGGTCGTCCGAACGAGCGGTTACAAGAGGTGCATGACCGCCCGACGCCGCTCACTCGCGCCAGGGATCGGCGCAGCAAGACTCGCTGCCGATGCCCGCAGCATGAGTACCGCCGTTCTCACGAAGGTCGCCCCTGCCGCCTCCCGGCGGATCCTGGCTGACGTCAGTGCACTCGTCGGGAGAGAGGGGATGCCGAAACAACCAGCGCTCGAGCGCCTCGAACAGGCGATCGGGCGCGACTTCGCCGACCGGCTCGTCGCTGTGCTGAGCGACAAGTCGGACGATCGCCGGCGCTGAGCTCGCTCTAGGGGCCTGCCCGGAAAGTGGATCAGGGCGCCTTACAGGCGGCACGCGCCCCGATGCTGCGTCCTCGGTCGCGCCAATTTGTCTGCATATTGACGCTCCCTGCGTCCTTGCCTCGCGGCACGTGCCGCGTGTCATCCACCGTGACCACTTTCTGAAGGACCCCGGGGTTCCTAGAGGTGTCCACGAAAGCGGGTCCATTCCAACGTGCTTGGGTGTTACACCTAGGGGACCTGCTCGCCGCCCCGCGTGCGCACGAACAGGAAGATCGCGCCGGCCGCCACGAGCGAGAGAACCAATGCGATCCCACCGGGAACGTCGATCGCGAGCGCCCCGAGCCACATGAACACAAAGAAGACGACGGCCCATACGAAGGCCTGAACGCCTTGGTCGATACTGGGAACGCGCAGATGCATCGACGCGATCCTAGCGGGCGGGACCAAAAAAATTCACCGAGCCGGTGGCGCTTTCGTCCACTCGACCCGCTGACCGTCCGCTTCCGCGTAGAGCCTGCGAGCTGAGCTTCAACCTAGTTGCGCTCCGTGCTCGGTGCACTCGGGAACCTATGGCACATGGCTACCAGGGTCAACCCACGCCGTGGCCCGATTGCCGCAATTTGGGCGCATTTTCTTCCCGAGGAGGTGGCCGTGTCCGGCTGGCGTAGGATCTCGCCGTGCGCCGCTCCGTCGTGTTCAGCGTCGCGGCCGCGGCGCTCGGCCTCGCCGTCGTGCTCACGCTCGCAGGAGTGGGGGACGACCCCGACGCGCTGACGAATGGCCAGGCGCTGGTGCTCGGGATCGTGCAAGGCCTCACGGAGCTCCTTCCGATCTCGTCGTCGGGGCACCTCATCCTCGTGCCATGGGCGGCCGAATGGACGTACCTCGAGCAGAACGACCGCTTCAACCAGACGTTCGACGTCGCACTGCATCTCGGGACACTGGTCGCCGTGGTCGCCTATTTCTGGGGCGACATCGTGCGGCTCGTGGGCGCCTGGCTCGGGTCCATCGGACGTCGGCGAATCGAGGCGCCGGACGAGAAGATCGCCTGGTTCGTGCTCGTTGCCACCATCCCAGCGGGCGTCGTCGGCCTCGCCGGGGCAGACTTCATCGCCGACAACCTCGGCGAGCCGTGGCAGATCCTCGTCCTGCTCGCGGCCGGCGCGATCTTGCTGTACTGGGCCGACCGCTCCGCGCAGACGCGGGTCATGGGCGACCTCGGGCTGCGCGAGGCCGTGGTCATGGGCCTCGCGCAGTCGCTCGCGCTCGCGCCGGGCGTGTCGAGATCCGGGATCACGATCACCGCCGGCCGGTTCCTGAAGCTCGATCGCGACAGCGCGGCGCGCTTCTCGTTCCTGCTGCTCGTTCCGACGGTGCTCGGGGCGGTACTGCTGAAGGGCGTCCAGGACGTCGTGCTGGGCGAGTTGCCGGACGGCTGGACGGGCCCGTTCCTCGTGGGCACGCTCGCGGCGCTTGGCAGCGGCCTGCTGGCGATCCAGTGGCTGCTCGACTACGTACGCCGGCGCACGTACGCGATCTTCGTCGTGTATCGGTTGTTCGTGGCCGCTCTCGTCCTGCTCGCAATCGTGAGCGGTGTGAGAAGTGCAACGTTTTGAACATCCGTGCCTGGCACTGAGACGTCACAAGTCAGCGCCAATCGCTCCACAGCACCGCGCACGAGAATCGGCGTTATGTCAAGTAGCGCGATGAGAACGGCCTTTGCTGGCTCCTCCCCGAGGCGCTAGTGCAGCGTTCCGTTAGTCCCTTGTATTTGTAGGAGAGTTGCGGTACGGTGGTTGTTGTGGCGCGTGCGGCGGTGGAGATCGAGCTTTCTGAGGAAGAGGAGCGGCGTTTGCGAGCTGTGCTGCGGACGCCGTCGGCC
>JBGSXQ010000010.1:0-11404 GCA_041751315.1 Gaiellaceae bacterium
TCGAGCTGATCGTCGTCCGGCCGAGCGAGGGCGAGCGCGAGACGCCGGAGTCAGCGGAGATCACGACCGAGGACGGGCTCGTCGGCGACCGCTGGGAGCCGTACGTCGAAGCGGACGGATCCCTCGGCCGAGAGGCGCAGCTCACGATCGCGTCCACGCACGTGCTCGGGCTCATCGCCGAGCCCGAGCGCTGGCCGCTCGCGGGCGACAACCTGCTCGTCGACATGGGGCTCGACCAGGACGGCCTTCCGGCGGGAGCCAGGCTCGCGATCGGCGACACAGCCGTCGTGCAGATCACGGAGCTACCCCACACCGGCTGCGCGAAGTTCTCCGCGCGGTTCGGGAGTGACGCGCTGAGGTTCATCAACTCGCCCGAGGGTCGCCAGCTCAGGCTGCGCGGAGTGAACGCGAAGGTGATCGCCCCCGGGCGGATCTCGGCCGGCGACGCGATCCGCAGGCTTTAGCTAACCCGCCGCCGCCAGCTCGAGCACTGCCTCGCGGAACACCTCCGTGTGCCAATCGACGTCCTCGTGCGTCGTCGCCGGCGACATGAGCGCCATGTTGTGGAACGGCGTCAGCAGGATCCCGCGGTTCAGCGCGTAGAGGTGCATGTAGCGCTCGAGCTCGAAGTTCGAGGCAGCGTGCGCCTCGGCGCCGTTCCGTGGCCGGTCGGGACCGAAGAGGTACTCCGCACGGCAGCCGAGATGCGTGACGTGCCAGGGAAGACCGGACTCGTCGATGCCCGCCTGCACGCCGTCCGTCCAGCGCTCGGCGAGGGGGATCATCTGCGCGAAGGCCGCCTCCGTGAGCACCTCGTCGAGGGTCGCGCGCATCGCGGCGAGGGAGAGGGCATTCGCGGCGAGGGTCCCGCCCACGCCGCCGACGTCGACGTCCTCGAGGTCGATGCGGCCCGTGAGCCGACCGGCGAGCTCGGCCGAGAAGCCGTAGGCAGCTGCAGGAATCCCACCTGCGATCGGCTTCCCGATCGTCACGACGTCCGGTTCGAGCCCGTGCGCCTTTGTGTACCCACCCGGCCCGCAGCAGATCGTGTGCGTCTCGTCGATCGCGAGGAGCGTGCCGTGCTCCCGGGTGAGCCGGCGCAGTGTGTCGTGAAACCCCGGCTCGGGATGGACGATGCCGATGTTCGTGAGCGCCGGCTCGGCGAGCACGAGAGCGACGTCGCCGGTCGCGAGCTCTCGCTCGAGCGCCTCGACGTCGTTGAACTCGACGACCCGCGTCGTCACGGCAGGATCGACGGGCGGCCCGAGGTTTCCGCTACGCGCCCGTACGACGCCGTCGTCCCCGAGGGTCGCGAACGTCTCGTCGACGCTGCCGTGGTAGCACCAGTTGAACACCAGGATGGCCGACCGCCCAGTCACATGCCTGGCGAGGCGAATGGTGAAGCGGTTCGCGTCGGTCGCAGTGAGAGCGAATTGCCAGGCGGAGACGCCGAATCGCCGGGTCAGCTCCTCGCCAACCCAGAGCGCGTCCTCGCTCGGAAGCATCAACGTGATGCCCTTGGCTGACTGGTCAATCACCGCTTTCAGCGTGGGGGCGGGCGCGTGGCCGGTCATCGCGCCCGTATCACCGAGGCAGAAGTCCACGTACTCGATCCCGTCCGCGTCGATGAAGTGCGCGCCTTGCGCCTCCCGCACGAAGACCGGGAAGCCGCCGGGCCACTTCCGCATCCAGTGCATCGGAACCCCTTCGAAGAGCGAGGCTCGCGCACGCTCGGCCAGCTCGCGCGAGCGCGGATGCTCCTCGACGAACCGAGCTTCCTCGCGCTCGTGAAACGCCGCGAGCGGCGTCGTCACGCGCGTCGGATGGCGAGCACGCGGGCCTTCCACGAGCCCCGCGGCGCCTCGACGTCGACAACGTCGCCGACGGCCGCACCCATGAGCGCTCCGCCGAGCGGGGAGTCCGGCGAGACGCCTCCGACGGCCGAGATCTCGACCTCCATCTGCTCGCCGTCCGCGTCGATCTGGACGATCGAGCCGACGCCCACGTGCTCGTCCGTGTCGTGCTCGACGGTGACCGCGCTGTGCAGTCGTGCGCGCAGCGTTCGAATGCGAGCCTCGAGCAGCCCCTGGTCGTTCTTCGCAGCGTGGTACTCGAAGTTCTCGGAGAGATCGCCGAACTCGCGGGCCGTCTTGATCGCCTGGACGGCCTCCTGCCGCTTGGGCCCCTCGAGCTCGGCGAGCTCGGCCTCCAGAGACGCACGTTGCTCGGCGGTCAGCTGCTCGCCTCTCGGATCGCTCACGATCACAAGCCTAGACACGTCCGGAGGATTCCGTCCCCGAGTCGGTGGCCGGAGCGATGCCTCGAGCCACGTCTGCGCGAGCGTCGATCCAGAGAAAGGGGTCGCGCCGAAGGGCCTGACCCCGCCGCCGCCCCTGAATTAGGCTGCCCTCGACAACGCCGGGCGAGAAGGAGGAAAGCGGTGGCAACGGACCTGGAGCGCTTCGTCGGAGCGGAAGGACGCGCGGATCTCGTGAAGGACGTCCGGCGGCGCATCGACGCCGAGGGGATCACTTACATCTACTACCAGTTCCCCTCCGTCACCGGCCGCATCATGGGCAAGGGCGTTCCGGCGCAGCACTGGGAGACGATGGCGGAGAAAGGATTCCAGCTCGTCTACGGCGCGACGGCGAACCTCTTCACCGACCGCCACGGCAACTACATCGGCTACGGGCCCGAGGCCGCGGAGCTCGTCGGCATCCCCGAGCCCGACACGTTCCAGCCTCTCCCTTGGGATCCGAAGGTCGCACGCGTCTGGTGCATGTGCTTCCGCAACCGCGAGGAGCGCGACGACCCGGCCGCGTTCCTCACCTCGGACTGCCGCGGGAACCTCAAGCGCCATCAGGCGGAGTTCGAGGAGGCGACAGGCCTCCATCTCCGCGCAGGGACCGAGCCGGAGATGATGTGGCTCGAGCTGAACGAGGACGGCACGCCCGCCGTCACGGGCAAGACGAAGCCCTACTGCTACCACATCGACCAGTTCTCCGAGCTCCAGCCGATCATCCACAAGGTCATCGAGTACGGCCAGGCGATGGGGCTGGACATGATTCAAGGCGACCACGAGGACGCGCCCGGCCAGATCGAGCTCAACTTCGGGTTCGACCGCGCCGAGCGCACGGCCGACAACCTCTCGACCTTCAGGCAGATCTGCAAGGCCGTCGGCCGCGAGCTCGGCGCCTTCCCGTGCTTCATGCCGAAGCCGTTCATGGGCGTCTCGGCGAACGGCTGCCACCACAACATCTCGCTGTGGGAGGGCGACACGAATGCCTTCATGCCGGAGACCGAGGATCAACAGAAGCCCAGCCAGGTCGGCCTCTACGCGATCGGCGGCATCCTCGAGCACCTCAGCGCGCTCACCGCGGTCACGGCGTCGACCGTCAACTCGTATCGCAGGCTCTGGGACACCGGCTTCTGGGCGCCGGTCTTCGCGGACTGGGGTTTCCAGAACCGCACCACCGCACTCAGAGTCTCCGCACCGGGTCGCTTCGAGTACCGCTCGGTCGACTCGTCGGTGAACCCGTATCTGTCCATGTCCGCCCTCATCGCCGCAATGCGCGACGGCATCGAGCGCAAGCTCGATCCGGGCGAGCCCGAGGAGCGCAACATCTACGAGGCGATGGAGGCGGGCAAGGAGGTCAAGAAGATCCCGATGACCTTCGGCGACGCCCTGGACGCGCTCGAGGCCGACGAGGTGGTTCGCTCCGCGCTTCCCGGCGAGATGTACACGGTCTTCATGCACTACAAGCGCGACGAATGGGAGAGGTACTGTGCAACCGTCACGGACTGGGACGTGACGGAGTACCTCGACGTTCTGCCGTAGCGAAGGGACGAGCGCTCAATGTGCGGGATCGCAGGAATCATCTACCGGGACGGGTCGCAGCACGCCATCGGCGACCAGATGACGCGGATGCTCCAGTCCATGAAGCACCGCGGGCCCGACTCGACGGGCTACGCGCTGTACGGGAGCCCGGAGAACGGCAACCTCGTCATGCGCTACAAGCTCGCCGACGCGAACACACCGCGTGACTTCGACTTCGCGGATCGACTCCGCCGGCACCGCGTCGAGGTCGAGGCGCGGCTGGGCGCGCTCGGTGGGCGGAACCTGGACGTCGAGGAGGAGACGCCGTACGCCTTCCGTGTCTCGTTCGAGTTCGACGGCGACCTGAAGCTGCTCGCCGACTTCGTCGAGGACATCCCCGAGGCCGAGGTGCTGTCCCTCGGAAGGTCGCTCGAGATCGTGAAGGACCTGGGCGACGCCGAATCGGTTCACGAGCAGTACGGCCTGGCCGACTTCAAAGGCACGCACGCGATCGGGCACGTACGCATGGCGACCGAGTCCGAGGTCGACATCGCCGGCGCCCACCCGTACTGGGCGTACCCGTACTCCGACGTCGCGGTCGTCCACAACGGGCAGCTGACGAACTACTTCATGTGGCGCCGCCGCCTCGAGCGGGCCGGCCGCCGCTTCATGTCCGAGTGCGACTCGGAGATCATCGCCGTGTATCTCGCGGAGGAGATGTCCAAGGGCGCCTCGCTCGAGGAGTCGATGCACAAGTCGCTCGACGAGCTCGACGGCGTCTTCACCTACATCGCGGTGACGAAGGACGAGCTCGGCGTGGCGAAGGACGAGCTCGCGGCCAAGCCGCTCGTCCTCTACGAATCGGACGACCTGGTGGCGCTCGCCTCCGAGGAGATCGCGATCCGCCAGCTCGTCGACCACGAGATCGACACCTACGACCCGTACGAGAGAGAGGTCCTGGTTTGGCAGCGGTAGGCGAGCGGCAGATCTCCTACGACGCGCGCGGGCTTGCCGAGCCCGTCGCCGAGGCTCCACGAAACGCGGTCGTGGAGAACGGTGTCGCGACGTTCGACGCCCGCGAGCTGACGACGCGGACGATCAACCTCGAGCTGCGCCGCCTCCTGTACGAGGAAGGCATCGACGAGGTCGTCGTCCAGAACCCGCAGGGCCGCCATTCGCTCGGCGTCGGGATCCTCCGCCGCTGCCGGATCCGCTTCGAGGGCTCGCTCGGCTACTTCGCGTGCGGGTTGATCGACGGGCCGGAGATCCACATCACGGGCCGCGTCGGCTGGTCTTCGTGCGAGAACATGATGTCGGGGGTCGTCGTCGTCGACGGGAACGGCGGATCGCTCACCGGTGCTGCCATGCGCGGCGGCGACCTCGTGGTCATGGGCCGCGTCGGTGCGCGCACCGGGATCGACCAGAAGGGCGGCACGATCTTGATCGGCGGCTCGGTCGGGTCGATGACGGGGTTCATGATGCAGCGCGGCCGCCAGATCATCTGCGGCGACGCTGGCCCGGGGCTCGGCGACTCCATGTACGACGGGACGATCTACGTCGCCGGCAAGGTGGCCTCGCTCGGTATCGACTGCGTGCCCGGCGAGTGGACGGACGAGGACACCGAGCTCATCGAGCGCAAGTTCCGGATCTACGGGCTCGGCTCGCCGCCGGCGTTCCAGAAGTTCGTGTGCGGGAAGGTTCTCTACAACTACGACTCCCTCGAGCCCTCCGAGCGAAAGTTGGTGATCTAGATGTTTGTCTGCGAGCGATCGTTCCGCATTCGCGGAACAATCGCCGCAAGGTATCCCGCCCTGCGGGCGGGCAAATCCCTGAAGTCGCCTGCTGCCTTCGGCAGCGGCGAGGAGGCATGCAGTGGCTGACGACAACGGCGCACCATCCCAGAAGGACGTCCTCGGCCACAGCCGCATCTTCACGCCCGAGGTCATCAACGACATCCACATCAAGTCGGAGCTCGGCCGCTACCGCATGCGCGGCTTCTCGATCTTCAAGCCGATCCCACACTGGGACGAACTCGTCTTCCTCCCCGGGACGCTGACGCGGTTCGTCATCGAGGGCTACCGCGAGAAGTGCGACACGACGACCGTGCTCGGCGCGCGCTTCGCGAAGAATCCTCTCGAGCTCGACATCCCGATCTACATCACCGGGATGTCGTTCGGCGCGCTGTCCCTCGAGGCCAAGATGGCGCTCGCCAAGGGCGCGTCCATGGCGGGCACCGCGACCTGCTCGGGCGAGGGCGGGATGATCCCGCCGGAGCGCGACCACTCGACGAAGTGGTACTACCAGTGCATCCAGTCGCGGTACGGGTTCAACCCGCACCACCTGATGCTCGCCGACGCGTGCGAGTTCTTCATCGGCCAGGGCTGCAAGGTGGGCCTGGGAGGCCATCTCATGGGGCAGAAGGTCACCGAGCAGGTCGCGGAGATGCGCTCGCTCCCGGCCGGGATCGACCAGCGCTCTCCCGCGCGGCATCCCGACTGGCTCGGCCCCGACGACCTCTCGCTGAAGGTGCAGGAAGTCCGTGAGGCGACGGATTACCGCATCCCGATCCAGCTGAAGCTCGGCGCCTCGCGCGTCTACGACGACGTGCGCATGGCGGCCAAGTGCGGGCCCGACATCATCTACCTCGACGGCGCCGAGGGCGGCACGGGCGCCGGTCCGCACATCGCGACCGAGGAGACGGGGATTCCCTTGATGGCGGCGATCCCCGAGGCGCGCCGCGCGCTCGAAGACGTCGGACTGGCGGACGAGATCGACCTCGTCGTCGCCGGTGGCATCCGCAACGGCGCAGACGTCGCAAAGTGCCTCGCGCTCGGAGCGAAGGCCGTCGCTATCGGCCACTCCGCGCTCATGGCGCTCAACTGCAACAAGGAGATCCCGGGCGTCACCGACTACGAGGGATCGGTCGGCGTCCCCGCCGGGCAGTGCTACCACTGTCACACGGGTCGCTGCCCGGTCGGGATCACGACGCAGGATCCCGAGCTGCGGAAGCGCCTGGTCGTCGAGGATGCCTCGCTGCGGGTCTACAACTTCCTGACCACGATGACCATGGAGCTGCAGATGCTCGCCCGGGCGTGCGGCAAGACGAACGTGCACTCGCTCGAGCCGGAGGATCTCGCGGCTTTGACCGTGGAAGCCTCGGCGATGGCGCGCGTGCCTCTGGCCGGGACGACCTACACGGTCGGCCAGACCGAGCGCGAGATCCTCTCCGAGGTACAGCGGCTTCTGGCGATCAAGGCCGAGGAGGAGCTCGTAGCGAACCCGACCGCGCAGGTCACGGACCTGCACTCGGTGGACGCATGAGCACCGCGGGGAAAACCATGTTTCCCCCGCGTGCCCCCTTCTTCTCGAGAGCCTGGGGAACCTTCCGGTTCCCCACACCCCTGCCCGCTCATGAGCATGAGAGCTGCTCATGAGCACCCACGAGCTTGCCTACACCGAGCCGGAGAAGATCAAGTCGATCGACGCGGAGTTCCTGGCGGGCCACCGCTTCCCGTACCAGGAGGACATGTCGCTCCTCGACGACGTCGACCTCATGGCGGCGACCCCCGGCGAGGACCTCAACTGGCTCGAGGACATCGAGCTCCTCGAGGAAGACGGCGTCCCGGCGGTCTTCGACCGCTACTCGAATGCCTTCCTGAAGATCTATTTCCCGATTCCCGAGGGCCGAGAGCACGAGATGGCGCGCAAGGTCCTCGTGAAGCACCTGACGAGCGGCAACTCGTACGGGATCCAGCTGAAGGAACAGCACACGAAGTTTCCCCAGCCCGAGCTCGGCCCGTGGGTCGCGGGCTCGAGGATGGTGGGCAGCGACTACACGGCGCCCGTCCTCGAGGGCTGGGAGAAGCCGGTCGGGCATTGAGCGCCACGCTCTTCCTGCGGTTTCGGCCGCTGGGCGCTACAACGACGAAGCCCACCGAATCGGCGATGCGGTGCGTGCAGGAAAGCCTTGCTGGGGCGTCTGCCTCGGCGCCCAGCTCCTCGCCGCTTCGCTCGGCGCACGGGTCTATGCAGGCCCGGAGCCCGAGGTCGGCCTCCTGCCCGTCGAGCTGACGCCGGCGGGCCGCGACGACCCGGTCTTCGCAGGCCTCGACCGCGACCTCGTAACCCTGCGGTGGCACGGCGACACGTTCAACCTTCCCGAGGGAGCAACGCGGCTCGCAAACTCTCCGGCGTACGCGAACCGGGCCTTTCGGTACGAGCGGGCCTACGGCGCGCAGTTCCACCTCGAGGTGTCCGCCGAGATGGCACGCGAGTGGGCGAAGGTGCCGGCGTACGTCGCGTCACTCGAGCGGACGCCCGGCGCCGAGGGAGCTCCGGTCTTCATCGCGGCGATCGACGAGCGAGCCAACGAGATGCGCGCCGCGGGTCGCGCGCTCTACGAGCGCTGGCTCGACCGCGTCGTGCCGGATCGCGACTCCGTGGGCGAGACAGGCTCCTGAGGCGCTTGTAACCGATCGTCACAAGGCTCGGGATCCACCACGACGCGTGCGGGAGTAGAGGACGCCGGCCTGGATGAGGCGCTCCACGTCCCACGCGCTCACGCGGCCTTGGAGGTAGTCGGCGAGGACAGGTTCGAGAAGCTCGCGGACCTCCTCCCTCGTCCGCCGATGATCGCGCACGATCAGTCGGATGGAGTCGTAACCGGGCCTCGTCAAGCCAAGTTCCTCGGCGAACCGGCCAACGCGACGCCAGGTCTCCGCCATCGAGACGTGCGTGTCATCGAGTCGGATCGCGGCAACTCGAAGCCGCCGATCGAGTCGAGGAGAGACAGTGGACACGTCGGCAATGATTCCGGGAAGGAGCCTTACCCAAGGACGCCGAGTGCAACGAGAGTGCGTCGATTCAGCGCCGACTTCGCGACCTTGTGACGATCGGTTACAAGGGCTCTTCGGGCGCTTCAACCACGCCTGGCCGCCCGCACTCGCAACCAACGACCACCTGGCGGCCCGCCGCCCGTTCGCGGCGAGGAGACCTACACCCCGCGCGGCGAGCGGTCGTCGAGCGCGAGGCGCATGAGGTCGCGGATCGAGACGATCCCGACGACCTTTCCGTCCTCGACGACCGGGAGATGGCGAAAGCCGCCGTGGATCATGAGCGATGCGGCGTGATCGGTCGTGTCATCGGGCTCGATCGTGTCGGGATGCCGCGTCATCCACTCGGTAACTGGCGCGGTGCCGTCGCTCCCCGCGGCGACGGCCTTCATCACGTCGCGCTCGGTCAGGATCGCCGCGATCGACTCGCCTTCGAGCACGACCACGGCTCCCACGCCCCGCTCCGCCATCGCAGCAGCGGCGTCGCCGAGCGTCGCGTCGGCGGAGACGGTCAGGAGGCTCCGCGTCATGTGCTCCGAGACGGGCGGCATTCGAAGATTCTACGATTCGTTCGTGGAGCCTGCCCAGCCGCGCGCGACCGGACGCTGCCTCTGCGGTGGCGTGACCTACGAGGTACGGGGTTTGCTTCGCGACGTCGTCCTCTGCCACTGCATCGAGTGCCTGCGCTGGAGCGGATCGGCGGGGGCGTTCGCCGCCGCGCACGAGGACGACCTGGTTGTCGACGGCGATGCGCTTCGGTGGATCGAGAGCCCCGACTCGAGCCGGCACGCGCGACGCGGATTTTGCGGCGAGTGCGGCTCGGGGCTGTTCTGGAAGGCGAGGGGCGCGGAGCGCACCGGTATCGCTGCGGGCACGCTCGACGAGCCGACCGGGATTCGGCAGATGGCGCACATCTACACGCACCATGCGCCCGACTGGGACACGCTTCCCGACGACGGGCTCCCCCGCGACCCGGATGCGTCGTTCACGCCGCGCTGGAGCGGAGGACGGGTGTCCTTGCCGCCGATCGGCGGCGCAGCCTAGGATGACTGCGAGAAGCCAACCATGGGTGGAGGTTCCGTATGTCCGAGAAGATGTGGGGTGGAGAGCCGTTCTGGGGGCTCGGCTACGAATGGGATCCCGACTGGGTCCTCACCGATCGCCAGAAGGAGCGGCGCGCGACGCTCATCGAGCTCTGCGAGAAGGAGATGCGCGCGAACGCGAAGCGCTCTGACGACGAGCTCCTCTTCCCGCGCCGCAACCTCGAGCTGCTCGGGGAGCACGGCTTCCTCGGGCTGACCGTTCCCGAGGAGTACGGCGGTCTCGGCGAGAATCACGTCGCGTACTCGATGGCCTGCGAGACGATCGCACGGTACGGCTGCGCCTCGACGGCCATGTGTTACGTCATGCACATCGGCGCGGTCAACGCGATCATGTTGCGCCCGACGCCGGAGCTGATCGACAAGTACATCCGGCCCCTCAACTCGGGGAAGATCGGCACGCTCTCGTACTCCGACCCCGAGACCGGCTCGCACTTCTGGTACCCGATCTCCTCGGGCGCGGAGCGAGTCAACGGGGGATTCAAGGTGCGCAAGAAGGCGTCGTGGACGACCTCCGCCGGCTTCGCGGACTTCTACGTCGTGCAGACGACGAGCCCCGACTTCACCGGCTACGACGATCTCTCGGTGTTCGTGATCGACGGTGACGAGGCAGAGTCGCAGACCTCGCTCTGGGACGCGCTCGGCCTTCGCGGCAACCAGTCCGGCCCGCTCGAGGTGCCGGACGTCGAGATCCCCGGCGAGCAGATCGTCGGCCCGGTCGGCGACGGCGCCGCGTCGAACGACGAGTCCGTCGATCCGTGGTTCCTGATCGGCTCCTCGTCGGTCTGGAACGGCATCGCGCTGGGCACCATCGACATCGCGAAGCGCCATACGACGCGCAAGCGCCACGTCGACGTCGGGCTGCGCGTCGCGGACTACCCGACGATCCAGGACTACGTCGGCGAGGCGCTGATGGACACGAACGCGTCTCGCCTGTTCGTCCTCTCGGTCGCGCAGGCAATGGACAGCGCCACGGACAACAACACGAAGACGCTGGCGGTCGGCGAGCTCGCGCGCGCCGACTTCCTGCACTGGGCCTGGCAGATCAAGTTCGAGGCCGCGAAGAACGTCGCGCATGTCGTGGACAAGATGCTCCACGCGTGCGGAGGCTCCGGGTACAAGCGGGACATGGAGCTCGAGCGCTATCTGCGCGACGCGAAGGCGGGCTGGGTCATGGGCCCGACGAACGAGGTCCTGCGCCAGTTCGTCGGAAAAGCGGTCCTCCTCGGATTCGAGGCGCTCGACTACTGGAACCAGTCGTACAACCGTCGCGCGGTCGAGAACGAGGTGAAGAAGCTCGACGCCGACGGCAAGCGCGAGCTCGCGGAGACACTCATGGCCGAGGCGGCCGAGATGGAGGCGAAGGCGCCCACGGGCGCCTGACGTGAGCACGTCCGAAGACAGACGCTCTGGGGTCAGGCTTCAGCCTGACCCCGCTTCGAGCTCGTGGCTCCTCCCGGAGGATCCGTTCCTCGAGACGTACCTCGTACGCCCGGGCGGAGCGACGGTCTTCGCTCTCGCGGCGGACGAGCGGATGACCGTCGTCGACACGCGCGGGAGCCAGCGCGCGGAGATCACCGTCCTCGGCGTCGACGGCCGCGACGACTCGGCCGCGCTCGACGCAAAAGCGGACGCCCCTGCGACCGTCGCGCGCG
>JBGSXQ010000011.1:0-3647 GCA_041751315.1 Gaiellaceae bacterium
GACGACTGCGGCGCCGAGCCCGGCGAGCACGACCGCGACGCCGGCCGCCACGTCGATGACGAAGTGGTTCGCGGTCACGACGACGGCGAGGGCCATCGCGAGCGGCATCGCGAGCGCGAAGGCACGAACGACGGAAGGTGAGAACGAGAGGAAGAGCACGATCCCGACGAGCAGGTTCCAGCCCGCATGGAGGCTCGGGAAGGCCGCGTACTGGTTCGTGAGCCCTGGCGGTTGCAGCGCGCGGTAAGCGTACGAGCGCTCGGTGACCGTGTCCACGAGCCCGAGCTCGAGGTAGCGAGGCGGAGCGACGGGGAAGAGCGCGAAGAAGAGAAAGCCGATCGCACCGGAGACGAAAAGCGCGTTGCGCAGGAGCACGTACCGGTCGCGCCGAAGCACGAAGAGCACGACCGCGGCGGACAGGATCACGGGCCAGTGCCCCCAGATGTAGACCCAGTTCGCAACGTCGATGAGCAGACCGTGGTCGATCACGAGGCTCTGGAGCTCGTCCTCCCAGTCGATTCCGATCCGCTCCTGGAAGGCGATGAGCAGCTCGGCGTTGTCGAACGCAGGGTCCGGGCTGCCTGCGGTGAGGTTGCGGACGCCGAAGTAGGCGAGGATCGCGCCCGCGATCAGGAGTGCCTCGCGCACGAGCGGCCGCGCGACCCACGACGGGGGGCCTGAAGCCCGGGATCTGTTGTCCGACGCCGACCCGCTTCGGAGCACTTCCGACCTCCTGATCGTGCTCGCAGGCTCCCGGTCTCAGGGCGATTCGGCCCGCGCTCCCCCGCAACGCACTCGTACTGGAGGGTCAGCCTAGCGGCACCCGACCGGGAGCCTGCTCATGGGAACCTTGGATCGTTCGGCGCGAGGTCGAGGCGTCCTCCGTCCCGGCACTCCGGCAGGACGCGATACTCGAAGCTGGCGCCGCTCCGGAGCGCGTTCTGACGGAGCTCGAGGCGCATGAGGCTCCGTGCGCGCTCCTCGGAGAGCCCGAGGTGAGCTCAGGCCGACCCCCGACTGCAGCGCGTAGCACTCGGTGGCGTCGGGAGTGAGAGGAGGACGAGAGAGCTCTCATCTGTTCGGAGGTGCTACCCCGCAGGCTCCAGCACGGGCTCGAGGAGCGCGGCCTCCTGGTGCTGGAGGTCGCGCCCGCGGACGAGGAACAGCGAGACGAGGACGCCGACGAAGGCGATTGCTGCTCCCGCCCAGAAGGCGGACTGGAAGCCGTCGGTCAGCGCGACCGCCTGCTCCGTACCGGTCCTCAGCGCGTCGGTCGTCGTCGACACGGCGATCGTCGAGAGGATCGCGATCCCGACGGCGCCGCCGATCTGCTGCGACGTGTTGATGAGCCCCGACGCGAGGCCCGCCTCTTGCGGCTTCGTACCGGCCACCGCAGCGATGGTCACGGGGACGAATGCGAAGGGCATCCCGAGCCCGATGATGAGGAAGCCCGGGAAGAGGTCAGCCCAATACGAGCCGTCGACGGAGACCTGCGTGAAGTAGAGGAGCCCGACGGTCATCATCGCCATCCCGAACACGAGCGCGGGCTTCACGCCGACACGCGTGACGGCAGCGGCTGCCACGTTCGCCCAGATGATCGCCGTGCCGGCGACCGCGAGGTAACCGAGGCCGGTCTTCAACGGCGAGAATTCGAGCACCTGCTGCATGTACAGCGTCAGGATCAGGAACGTCGCGAAGAGCGCCGTTCCGAGGATGAAGCCGACGATGTTCGCGGCCGTCAGCGTCTGCAGCCGGAAGATCGAGAACGGAACGAGCGGATCCCTCACGCGACTCTCCCAGCCCACGAACGCGAGCAGCAGCGCCGCGGACGCCGCGAAGGCGCCGATCGTCTCGACGGAGCTCCAGCCCCAGCCATACCCCTGCGTGATCGCCAGAACGAGCAGCGACAGTCCCGAGGTCACGAGCACCGCACCAGGGACGTCGAAGCCCTGGCCGTGCTTGTCGAGGCTCTCAGCGAGGAGGAACGGCGTGACCACGAGCGCGGACGCGCCCACAGGGACGTTCACGAAGAAGATCCATTCCCACGAGAGGAAGTCGGTCAGGACGCCGCCGAGGAGCACTCCGGCGGCAGCGCCCACGCCGCCGACGGCTCCCCACGCGCCCAGAGCGATATTGCGCTCACGGCCTTCGGGGAACATCGCGACGAGGATGGAGAGCGCAGCCGGCGTCAGCGTCGCGGCGCCGAGGCCCTGGATCGCGCGGGCGACGATCAGCGACTCCTCGCTCCAGGCGAGCCCGCAGAAGAGCGAGCCGAGCGTGAACAGAATCGTCCCGGCCATGAACACCCGGCGTCGCCCGAGCAGGTCCGCCGAGCGTCCGCCGAGCAGCAGGAAGCCGCCGAAGGCAAGCGCGTAGGCGCTGATCACCCACTGCAGGTTCTCCTGCGAGAACCCGAGATCGACCTGGATCGACGGCAGCGCGACATTCACGATCGCGATGTCGAGGATCGTCATGAACTGCACGGCGAGGATGAGTGCGAGTGCGTACCACTTCTTGTTGTCCGAGCTGACCATTTCCGTGCCCCCCCGGTTCTCGTGTGTGCTCGTTGATGAAGGGCGCGATGCTATCAGTTCACTTGCGATTCGCAAGTGGATACTTTCGAATGTCCAGCAAGGTGGGTACAATGAGCCCGTGACGAGGAGCTACGACCAGTACTGCCCAATGGCACACGCCCTCGATCTCGTCGGGGAGCGATGGTCGCTGCTCGTCGTCCGGGAGCTCCTGGAAGAGGGCGCGCTGCGCTACTCCGACCTCCACGCGCGCCTCGACGGGTGCGGGACGAACATCCTCGCCGCGAGGCTGAAGACGCTCGAGAAGGGCGGCGTCGTTCGACGGCGTCGGCTCGATCCGCCCGCTGCCTCGTGGGTGTACGAGCTCACCGAGTACGGCGAGGGCCTCCGCGACGTCCTCCACGCGCTCGCCCACTGGGGCGCGCGGTCACTCGGCCCGCCCACCTCGGCCGACGATCTCGAGCCCGGGTGGCTTCGTGGCGCCCTGCGGATCGCCCTGCCGCCAAGCTGCGCAAGTGGGACGGTCGCCTTCCGGATCGGCGACGAGCAGGCGAGCGTCGTCGACGGGGACGTCGTGAGCGGCTTGTCCGCCACGGCCGATGCCGTCGTCGAGGGAGATGCCGCGGGCTTCTACCGGCTCATGGTCGACCGAGATCTCGACGCCGTCTCGATCGCGGGTAGTGCCGAAGCTGTCCGAGCCTTGATCTCGGCTGTTCCGGCTGCCGCTCCCTAGACGAGCCCACCAGGGTAGCTCCACGGCCCGGGCTCGAGCTTGATGCCGCGCTTGCGGCAGAACTCGCGGACGGAGTCGAGCACGACACCTCCGCTTCCGTGCACGCGGCGTCCGACGAGGTCGATGACCGCGACGCCATCGGGCACGTCGCCGCGGACCTCGAGCGTGAGGACGACGGCCGGGCCGTCGCCGCCCCCGCGATAGCTCTCGGTGAACGCGACCCGCGTGCGCTCCACCTCGAAACCGCCGTCCTCGATCGCGGACACATCGTGGCCACGGAGGGCGAGGAGCTCGTGGAGGTCGTCGACGAAGCGCCGCGCGAGGTCGGCGCGGCGGGCGTCGGAGAGCTTGTGGCTCGAGGCGCCCGTCGCCTTCGCCGGGAC
>JBGSXQ010000012.1:0-2760 GCA_041751315.1 Gaiellaceae bacterium
GCCGGCGATGACAGCGGGAGCGCCACTGCAGGATGTCCGAGCGGAGCGCGCCGACAGGGAGGCCCGGCCGCTCGGCGAGCGCCAGCGCCTCGTCGAAGAGCGCGACTGCGGTGCTGACGCTCGAGAGCTTGTAGCGGCACACGCCGAGACGCATGAGCAGGTCAGCGCGATCGACGTCGGAGAACTCCTGGCGTTCGGCGATCTCGCGGGCCGGCATCAGCAACGCGATCGCCTCCTGTACGCGGCCGACCTCCTGGAGTGCCCAGGACTGGCCGAGCAGCGCGCGGAGCTCGAGAGCGGCCGAGCCGGTCCGCTTCACTCCTGAGGCCGCTTCGCGGAAAGCATCGAGCGCCTCGTCGTAACTATGCGAGGCGGAAAGCGCCTCAGCCCGCTCGAGCTGGGCCTCGACCTTCGTGCGCTCCTCGGTGGAGACGCCGGAGGCGACGTATGCAGGGTCGACGCCGAGCTGCTCCGCAAGCCATGCGATCGTGGTCTCCGTCGGCCGCGTCTTGCCGCGCTCGATCTGGCTGATGTACTCCTTCGAGAAGCGATCGCTCGCGAGCTGCGTCTGCGTCAGGCCCGCTGCGACCCTGAGCGCACGCACGCGTTCACCGAGGCGCGAGCCTGCAGCCTGTTCGGGCGGCGTGACGGTCTCGTGCATGCCTTGTTCAGTCAATCCGGATTCGCTCTCTGCCGCGCTCCCCCGGCAGGGGGATGTGCAGCTCCGCTGCGGTGTCAAGTAATGGTAAACGAAATCACTTGACCTGACTACTTGACTTTTTCAGACATGTCTCTTAAAGTCAGGCCCACACCGCAGACGATCGGACGCCAGATCGGATGCGCGGGCACCACCGCCGGAGTGCAGGCGGGCGCAGGATGAGCGTGGCTGGGCCGCAGAGCCACGGATTCACCGGCTCGCCTCCCCGGGAAGGGGTCGCCTCGAACGGGAAACGCCCCCGGAGCCGCAGCCGGGGGCGTTTTCACGTTCGCGGGGGGAAACCTGCGGTTTCCCCCCGCGCGCCCCCCTTCCCCTCTGCGCTACGACTGCTGAGCCGTCTCTGGCCTGCGGCCGAGTAAATCGGCCTTCGGCCCTTCAGCGTGCTGGGTGATCAGCGGCTCTGCGAAGATCGCGGCGTGAGCGAGAGGTTCGCTTGGGTACCGAGTGAGGAGCAGGTCGCGTCCGCCAACGTCGGCCGGCTTGCTCGGACGCTCGGATGCGGCGACTATGCGGCGTTGCATCGCGTGTCGATAGAGGAGCCCGACCGGTTCTGGCGAGCGGTGGTCGACGGCCTCGGGATTCCGCTTGCGCGTGGGTGGGATGCCGTGCTCGACGACTCGCGCGGCATCGAGTGGACGACATGGTTCGAAGGAGCGCGGCTCAACGTCGCCGAGGCGTGCGTGCACCGTTGGGCACGCGAGCTGCCCGACCGGGAGGCCGCTGTCTGGGTACCGGAGGAGGGCGAGCGCCGCTCGCTGACCTGGGCAGAGCTCTCGCACGAGGTGCGCCGACTCGCCGAGGCCTTGCTCGAGCTCGGCGTCGGCGAAGGCGACGTCGTGGGGACGTTTCTCCCAATGGCCGCCGAGGCCGCGATCGCGTCGCACGCGTGTGCGCACATCGGCGCGGTTCAGGCACCCATCTTCTCGGGCTTCGCAGGGCCAGCTGTGTCCTCCAGGCTCGCCGACGGGGCGGCGAAGCTCGTCCTCACCGCGGACGCGTCGTATCGCCGCGGGAAGCTCGTGCCGATGAAGGAGGTGCTCGACGAGGCGCTCCGTGACGCGCCGAGCGTGGAGCGCGTCCTCGTCTGGCGGCGTGCGGGAGTCGACTGTCCGATGACTCCCGAGCGCGACAGCTGGTGGGACGAGGCGGTCGCCGACAAGCCCGGCGAGCTCGAGCCCGCATGGGTCGACAGCGAAGCGCCGTATCTCCTCGCGTACACCTCGGGTACCACGGGGAGGCCCAAGGGCGCCGTCCACGTCCAGGGCGGGTTTCTGCTCTCGATCGTGCGTGAGACCGCCTACCAGGCCGATCTGCGTCAAGGCGACCGTGTGCTCTTCTCGACGGACATGGGCTGGATCATGGGCCCGTGGACCGTGACCGGGGCCATGGCATGCGGGGCGACCGTCGTGTTCATGGAGGGCGCCCCCGACCATCCACATGATCGGGTGTGGCGCATCGTCGACGATGAGAGTGTCACGATGCTCGGCGTGTCACCGACACTCGTGCGCGCGCTCATCCCGCACGGCGAGCCGAGCGCCGACCTCTCGTCCCTGCGAACGGTGGTCACGACGGGCGAGCCGTGGAACCGCGGACCGTACGACTGGCTCGACGAGCACGTGTGCGGGAGCGGCCGCATTCCGATCGTCAACTGCTCGGGGGGCACCGAGGTCGGGGCATGCTTCCTGTCGGTGACGATGCTCGAGCCGACGAAGCCGGTCTCGGTCGGCTTCCCTGCGCTGGGGGAGGACATGGACGTCTTCGACGACGAGGGCCGATCCCTGCGCGGCGAGGTCGGCGAGCTCGTCTGCAGGCGCGCGTGGCCCGGGATGACGCGCGGCATCTGGGGGGATCCCGAGCGCTACCTCGACACGTACTGGCGCCGGTTTCCCGGCGTATGGACGCACGGCGACTGGGCATCGATCGACGACGACGGCTACTGGTTCCTCCACGGACGCTCGGACGACACGCTCAACATCGCCGGGAAGCGCATCGGGCCGGCGGAGCTCGAGTCGGCCGCGGTCGGGCATCCGGCCGTCGCCGAG
>JBGSXQ010000013.1:0-2206 GCA_041751315.1 Gaiellaceae bacterium
GCGCCGCCATCCGTGGAGACGTCCACCGACGCGATCTCGGCGGCACCGGACCAGGCGCGGCCGGTCAGCTCGCAAGCGCCGGCCTCGACGAACCGCGCTCGGCTGACGAACTCGGGAACGCCTGGCGGGACCATGAGCGAGCGTGGCGCGATGCTCGTGATCGGCTCGCCCGGATCGTCCTCCTCCTGCCGCACGCGATACGACTGGCGCTGCTGATAGCCGGCGAAGGGCTCCGAGACGAGCGTGATCGCCGAGAGCCACTTGACGCTCGTCATCCCGTACCAGCCGGGCACCACCAGACGCAGCGGAAAGCCGTGCTGCGGGGGGAGCGGGACGCCGTTCATCTCGTACGCGAGGATCGCGTCGCCGCGCAGGAGTTCCTCGACCGTGACGCTCCGCTCGTACGCCTGCGCTTCTTCGCCCTCGACCCCGCGGTCGAGCCCGGTGAAGACGGCCTCGATCGTATCGCCCGACACACCAGCTTCCGCGAGGAGATCCGACACTCGAACACCCCGCCAACGGGCCGTCCCGACCGCTTCGAGCAGCCATGGCTGGCTGACGACGTGCGGCTCGACGTGCGCCCGCCCGTTCCCCGCGCACTCCATCGTCACCGCAACCTCGATCGACGGACGCGAGCGGAAGTCGTCGAGCGAGAGCGACAGCGCGCGCTCTACGAGGCCGCCGACCTCGAGACGCCACGCCCGCGCGTCGACATCCGGGATGTCGTAGTGGATGAGGAGGTAGTGCAGCCCGATCGGCGTCACGTCCCAGCGCAGCGCCTCGAGCGGCAGCGCATGGTTGCGCGCCGCGAGCTGGAGCTCCTCGATCGAGATCGCTCCGGTCACGATCCGAGCACGCTAACCGCCCGCGCCGTCACGAGCACGATGAGAACCAACGACACCACCTCCTCGAGTCCGACGAGGAGCTTGGCCGGCAGCGTCAGCGGCATCGTGTCCGTGGGGCTGAAGGCCGTTCCGCTCGTCAGCGCCACGAAGAGATAGTCCCACACGCGCGGGCTCCAGCCCGGCCGGGCGACCTCCGGTGTCTCGTCCTGGGCGAAGCGGAAGTCGGGTGTCGTCCGCTCGTGCCGTGCGCGCTCGAACGGCCCGCCGTCGTCGAGATCCCAGTACACGAGCCCGAAGACGACGATGTTCACGACCCAGACGACGACCGTCGTGAGGAGCAGCTGCCCACCCGTGAGGTCGTCGCTGCTCGCCGTGACGAGCGAGGCGACGAGGACACCGACCGCGACGAGGTTCCCGGCGACGATGGCGCCCAGCAGGACGACCGACGTGAGGCGGGTCGCGGAGAGCCCGACTTTTCGGGCCCCGAGCCAGAGGTCGATGCAGAGCACGAGGCAGGGGACGGCAAGGGCGAGCCAGGACCACCACGGAAGCCCGATGAGCTCCCAGTCCTCGCGCCAGCTCACGGCGGCGAGGAAGAGCAGCGCCCCGACAGCGACCGCCCCGGCCGACGCCGCCTCCCGGCGAGCCTCGTACCGGGCTCGGTGCTCGCTCAGCGCCACGCCCTGCTTCTAGCAGACGCTCGGGAATGCGCCGTTCTGCTTGACTCGAGCGATGGCGCCCGAACGCGTGCTGACCAGGCCGTTCCTGCTCACGGTGCTCGCCGAGTTCGCGATGTGCATGTCGATCGGGATGCTGCTCGTGATCCTTCCGGTGTACGCGAATGACGAGCTGGGAGCCGGGAGCTTCGGCGTGGCTCTCATCATCGCGGCCGTGAGCCCGATGTTGCTCCTTTTCCAGCCGGTCGCAGGGCGCATCGGAGACCGCAAGGGTCGCCGGATCCTCATCGTCGTGGGCGGTCTGATTGCCGCGGCGAGCATCGCCGGCTACGCGCTGACGAGCTCGCTCGAGACCCTCATCGCACTGCGCCTGTTCACGGGCGTCGGCGAGGCGATGCTCCTCGTCGGCGCTGCGACCTTGGTCATGGACATCACGCCCGCGGAACGTCGCGGCGAGGCGCTGAGCCTCTACAGCCTCGGGCTCTGGGGCGGGCTGGCGATCGGGCCGATCGTCGGTGAGCTCGTCCTCGGCGGCGAAAGGTTCGATGCCGTGTGGCTCCTAGCGGGCGGCTTCTGCTTCGTCGCGGGCGTCGTCGGCCTCGCGCTCCCGGAGACGGCGCCCGTACGGTCGGCGGAGGAGGCCTTCGCGCCATCGCGTCTCGTGCACCCGGCCGCGATCGGCCC
>JBGSXQ010000014.1:0-2886 GCA_041751315.1 Gaiellaceae bacterium
CCAGGAAGGGCGTCCCCGTGTGCAGCCCCATGCGCACCCGGATCGGGCCGGAGGCGAGCCCGGCGAGCATCTCTCGGACGGCAGCGAGCGCGCCCGGGGCGGTCGGGAAGGCGACGAAGAAGGCATCTCCCTGGGTGTCGACCTCGACTCCTTCTTGCGCGGAGAAGGCCCAGCGGATGACGCGGCGGTGCTCGGCGAGCGCGTCGGCGTACGCCTCCGCGCCGAGCTCGTTCAGGAGGCGGGTCGAGCCTTCCACGTCGGTGAAGAGGAAGGTGACGGTGCCTGAGGGGAGGTCGCTGCGGGCGGTGTTCATGCGCTGCCCTCGTTCGCCGCACGCGCGCGTTCGTGCGCGCGGAGAGCCGGCGGTGAAGACACCTCGACCGCGGTCACCAGACGAACGATAATCGAGCTTCATGGAGCACCAGTTCGTGAAGCTCAACGCGGTTCGCGGGTTCGAGCTCGCCGCCGGCGTCAGCGGACAGCCACTCTTCGGCGACGGTGCGATGCTGAACCTGATCCGCTTCGAGCCAGGCTCTACGGTCCCGCTGCACAGCCACCCGCACGAGCAGCTCGGCATCGTCCTCGAGGGAATGCAGGCGCTCGTCGTCGACGGCGTCGCGCACGAGCTCGAGCCGTTCGAGGCCTACGTGCTCCCCGGCGGGGTCGAGCACTCGGCGTACTGCGGGCCTGACGGAGCGCTTGTGCTCGACGTCTTCTGCCCCGTTCGTGAGGACTACCGAGAGCGCTGGGAGGCGGAGGACTAGCCGAGCGGCGCGGAGGGTGACCGTTGGCCGCAGACCACGGTCACCCTCCTCGTGCCGCTACACGCCCGCGGGGACGCCGGCGAGCGCTTCCGTCACCGCCGCGCACGTGGTGACGGTCGAGACGTTCTGCAACGCGTAGTTGATCGACGCGTTGTGCCAGTCGGCATTCATCGTGGAGCATCCGTCCTCGGGAACCACCATGGCGAACCCCTTGTCGGCGCCCGTTCGAGCCGTGTGCTCGATGGACATGTTCGTCCAGGCGCCGGTGATGATGATCGTGTCGCGCCCGAGCCCGGCGAGCATGTTCTCCAGCCGCGTGCCCTGCCAGGCGCTCATCCGCATCTTCTCGACGATGAAGTCGCCATCCTTCGGCTCGAGACCGTCAGCGGCAGCGGCACCCCACGTGCCGCGGACGAGCGCGCCAGTGTCCTTCACCCCCTGGAAGAGCGGCGCGTTGAGCTTCAGCCCGGGCGCTCCTTCCTCGACGATGTAGTACACGTGGAGCACGGGAATCCCCTTGCTCCGACACGCGTCCGCGAGCGCAGCAACGTTCTCGACGACGTTCTGCTCGCGCGCGTGGTCGGGCGAGCCCGTCTCGGCGAACGCGCCGCCGTCAATGATCACGTCGTTCTGGAGGTCCTGGATGATCATCACGCAGCGCGATGCGTCCAGGGTCAGGCCTTCGTCGCTCATCTCTCGCCTCCTAGCCCATGTAGGGCTCGTGCCGCGGTCCGACGATCGTCTTGATCGCGTACAGCGACGTCGAGCTCGGGATGTACAGCGTGTGCCAGTCCTCGCCCCCCCAGGTCATGTTTCCGGTGTTCTCGGGGACGAGGATCGTGCCGAGATGCTCGCCGGCCGCAGAGATGACCCAGACGCCCCCGGGCCCGGTCACCCAGATGTTCCCGCGCTCGTCGCACTTCATCCCGTCCGGGATGCCCTCCTCGATGACGCCCGAGCCGACGCCCTCGAAGAACATCCGGCCGTTCGAGATGTTGCCGTCGGAGTCCGCGTCGTAGACCTTGATGAAGGCCCCCGGCGTGTCGTTGATGTAGAAGAGCGTCTCGTCCGGGTTAAAGCAGATCCCGTTCGGCATCTCGAACTCGTCGCGACCGGTGATCAGCTCGGGGTCTCCCCCGACCGGCGCGATGCGATACACGCCCTGGAAGCCGAGGCGCCGCGTGCGCGGATGGCCGAAGCCGGGCATGCGCCCGTACCAGGGGTCGGAGAAGTAGATCGCTCCGGACGAGTGGACGCACACGTCGTTCGGGCTGTTGAGCTCCTCACCCTCGAACTCCTGCGCGATGATCTCTCGCGAGCCGTCCGGGCTCTCCTTCACGAGGGCGCTCGTGACGTGCTCGCAGACGAGCAGGTTGAGGTCGGCGTCGTACGTCATGCCGTTGCACTTGTTCGAGAAGTTCCTCACCTCGACGACGCTGCCATCGGCGGGCGTGTACTTGCGGCGCACGTCGCCCGGCATGTCGGAGAAGAGGAGGTACTGCTCCTTCGGGTTCCAGATCGGCCCCTCCGTGAAAGTGAAGCCGGTCGCCACGCGCTCGACCTTCGAGCCCTCCTCGACGAGCTCGTAGATCGCGTCCGACCTCGCCTCGATCCCGAGATCTGCTTCGGTGCTCGTCACCGTGCCCCCTTTCGTGGCGGAATGGTCCGCGCGACTCTATTACGCCCGTTGCGCGCGCGCCGAAGCCCATGCCAGGGCCGAAGCCCGTACGAGCCAGAGCGTGGACAGATTGTTACCCACTCTTGACTGCTTGCCCTTGACGAAATTCGGTGTCTGACACCGGCTTCAGTACGAGCCAGGGCGTGGACAGATTGTTACCCACTCTTGAATGCTTGCCCTTGACGAAATTCGGTGTCTGACACCGGCCTCCGGCCTCGGCGGCTTGAGCTCGTCACCGCATCAACACGCCGCCGTTCAGGTCGAGCGTGGCGCCCGTGATGTAGCCCGCGGCGTCGGAGACGAGAAAGGACACGAGGGCGGCGACCTCCTCCGGTCGGCCGAGACGTCCGACCGGTATCTCCGCGACCTTCTCCTCCAGTCGGTCGCGCAGCACCTCCCGCGCGAGCGGGCCGTCGATCGCAGCGGGAGCGATCGCGTTCACGG
>JBGSXQ010000015.1:0-8670 GCA_041751315.1 Gaiellaceae bacterium
GCGCCGTCACCCTGTGCGGGCGTTCCAGCGTCGGTAGACAGCGTAGGCCCTCAGGAACAGGTATCCGACGAAGTGCGTCATGAAGACGAGGAGCAGCCACCAGCTCCACCAGAGGAAGTGCGGTCGCGGCTCCATCTCGCGCAGCTCGATGACAGTGAGGTAGAGCGCGAGCGCGAGTGTCAGGAGCATCACGAGCGGCGCGAAGTCGAGCAAGACGAAGATCAGCACCGTGCCATCCTCCCGCGAGTCCGACGACGGATCAAGCGACCCTAGATGGTTGCCGGATCGACCGACGGTTGTCGTCCGGCCGTGGCCGCCTGCACGAAGTGCTCGAACACGGTCAGGAAGCGAGCGTCCACGCGCCACTCCTCCTGGAGTTCCCACTGCACCGCCAGGACGTACCCGTCGCCTTCGAGCTCGACTGCCTCGACGACGCCGTCGGGCGCGCGCGCCACGACCTGCAGCTCGGGGGCGATGCGGTCGAGCGCCTGGTGGTGGAAGCTGTCGACCTCGACGTGCTCCGTTCCGAGTGCCGCATGGAGCCGGCTGCCCGGGTCGACTGCGATCGCGTGACGTGGATGTGGCGGAACCTCGGGCTCTCCGGCGAGCGAGGCGCGCTCGACCTCCTTCCAGGCACTCCATCCCCGGTCGGACGGATGCTGTCGCCAGTCGTCGACGAGCTGCAGGTCCTGGACGAGTGTTCCACCCAGCGCGACGTTCAGGATCTGGATCCCGCGGCACATTCCGAGGATCGGAAGGCCCCGATCGAGCGCCCGCCCGACGAGCTCGAGCTCGAACTCGTCTCGAAGCGGCTCCGTCGCGGCGAGGGTCTCGTGCGGCTCCTGTCCGTAGCGGCGTGGGTCGATGTCCCGTCCTCCGCCAAGCGCGATTCCGTCACAGGCGTCGAGTGCGTCGTCGAGCGCGTTCTCGAGTCGAGGCAGCGTGAGCGGAACACCGCCCGCGCGAGCAATCGGGCGCTGGAAGCCGACCCCCTGGTAGTCCCCGAAGTCGTGGAAGCTCAACGAGAGCCCGATCAGAGGCTTCGACCCGGAATGCACCTCGGCACTCTAGGCGAAGGTCTTCTAGCATCGGGGGACGGTCGACCGAGCCTACGAAGGGAGAGCGATGGCAGAGAGGATCGAGTCGGGTGGGCCGGAGACACGGAGCACGTTGCCGCCCGAGTTCGTCGAGGAGTGGCGGAACGCCGCCTACAACTGCTTCAGCTCCGGCCACAAGTTCTGTCGCGAGGTCTGCCCGGTGATGCAGGTGACGCGCGACGAGCGGCATACGCCGACGACGTTCCACGCGAACGTCGTCGCGATGGAGAAGGGGTTCCTCACGCTCGAGGACGTCGCCGAGGACTACGTGAACTGCACGCAGTGCGGAGCATGCGAGCTGCGTTGCCCGAACACGCTCTTCACAGGCGACTTCTATCGCTTCCGCACGCGTACGGTCGACCTCGTCAAGGCGATGCGGACGCTCGCAGTCGACTCGGGGATCGAGCAGCCGGGGTGGAAGGAGTGGAACGAGCTCACCGACCGCTACAAGAACGAGCCGGTCCTCGGTGAGACGCGGTCGCTGCAGGAGCACGTGGCGGACTGGGCCGAGGGGCTCGACCTGCCGATCGGAGGGGAGGCAGTTCTCTTCTGCGACTGCGAGGCCGCCTTCTACCGAACGTCGTTGCCGCGGGCGGTCGCACGGATCCTCAAGCACGTTGGATACGAGTTCGGCCTCATGCGCGAGCAGTGGTGCTGCGGCGGGCCGGCGGCCGAGATGGGCTATGCGGAGCAGGCGCGTCGGTTCGCGGAGCACAACGTCGCAGACTGGCGCGCAGTCGGCGCCAAGCGCATCCTCGTCCTCGACCCGCACGACTACATCGCCTTCACCGAGGACTACCCGAAGTACTTCGGTGACGACTTCGACTTCGAGATCGTGCTCGTCGTCGAGCTCGTAGCGGATCTCGTCAACGAAGGGAAGCTCCAGCTGACGAACCCCGTCGAGCGCGTGGTCACGTACCACGATGCCTGCCGGCTGAACAAGCGCAAGGGCATCTACAAAGCGCCGCGCGACATCCTGCGGGCCATCCCCGGGCTCACGTTCAAGGATGTCGACCACGTGACCCAGTGGTCGTACTGCTCGGGCGCCGGCGCGGGATTCGCCATCGAGCGCCCGGAGGTTGCGGCCGAGATCGCACGGCGACGGGTCGACAAGGCCGCTGAGCTCGAGATCGACACGCTCGTCTCGGCCTGCGCGTGGTCGGAGCGCCCACTCACCGAGCAGGGCCGTGCACGCGAGCAGCCGATCGAGGTGATCGACCTCATGGAGATCATCGCCCAGGCGGCGGGACTGGAGGTGGATTGATGGCCACGATAGCCCTGTCCGAGGGGATCGTCGACGAGCTTCGCGGGATCTGCGGGCACGACTACGTGTTCACGGGCAGGTCCGCCCGTTTCAATCGGTCCCGCGTTCCCGCGCCGTTCCCGGTGCACCGCTGGGACGAGTTCGCCCCGGACGCCGTCGTCTTGCCACGAACGGCCGAGCAGGTGTCCGAGGTCGTGAAGCTCGCGAACCGCCACCGCATCCCGATCGTGCCGAGAGCGGGAGGAACCGGGCTCACCGACGGCGCAGTCCCGCTGAAGCACGGAATTCTCGTCGACGTGAAGCTCATGAACGAGATCAAGGAGGTCGACCTCGTCGACCGCACGGTCACCGTCGGGCCTGGAATCAACATGCTGAAGCTCAACGAGGAGCTGCGCAAGCACGGCGTGATCTACCCCGACAACCCGGCGTCGTATCCGTGCTCACTCGTCGGTGGGCGCATCGGGACGAGCGGATGGTCGCTCATCGGCGGCCGCTACGGGCACACACGCGACCTCGTCATCAGCTTCGAGATCGTGCTTCCGACCGGCGACGTCATCGAGGTCGGCGACGGAGGCGGCCGCAAGACACGCAAGTCGTCGACGGGGTTCCAGCTCAAGCACCTGTTCATGGGGCATCAGGGGACGCTCGGCATCGTCACGGAGGCGACGCTCGAGCTCGTCCCGCGGCCGGAGGCCGAGTTCTCGGCGTTCTTCGCGTACCCGGACTACGTGACCGCGTGGGAGTCGACGGGTGCGCTCGCGAAGTCGGGAATCGCGACGCTGGCCGGCGTCGTCCTCTTCGACGAGCGCAAGCTCGCGTACCTGCGGCGAGACGACGAGGCGTACATCCCGCAGCCGGAGGACGTCCGCGCGGTCGTCGCGACGGCCATGTACGGCAACGCCGACGAGGTGCGCGCGGGGGCGAAGCGTCTCATGCGGATCGGAGTCGAGACTGGAGGGAACTACCTGGGCGACGAGATCTCGCACGGCGACTGGGCCGCAAGGCACGACCGCTATGCAACGCCGCTGCACGGCCGGCTCCGCAGCGGGCAGGTCGTCCCGATGAGCTGGCACTGCGAGGATGCCGCGATCCCGTACTCCGCGCTCCCGAAAGTCCGCGAGGAGTGGCATGCGATCGCCGACCGCCTCATCGAGCGCTTCGAGATGTTCGACGACTGGGGGATGTTCGCCTACACGAACGGCCCGTACAAGCCGTGGGGCGACTACCTCACGGAGATCGACATCGGCATCTGGGAGATGCAGTGGGACGACGAGAGCTGGGCCGCCTGGGTGCAGGCGAAGAAGGACATCTCCGCGGTCGCGCTCGCATACGGCGGCTCGATCACTGCGTGTCACGGCGCATCGCGCGAGGGTGAGGTCGATCTCGTCCCCACGGAGCTCGGTGGCGGGTTCGAGGTGATGAAGCAGATCAAGCGGACGCTCGACCCGAACAACATCATGAACCCGGGCAAGTACCTGCTCGACCAGGCCTACGAGGACGAGGAGGTGACGCCATGATCGGCTTCCGCCTGGCGGCGCAGCGTCCGCCGGACCCGCAACGCATCACCGAGACGGTCGTCATGCGCTTCGACCACATCTACGAGGTCGACCCCGCACTCATGACCGAGCACACGCCGCAACAGGACATCCCGGCATGGGACACGCTGCGCATCGTCGACAGCCGGTGGGAGCACCTCGCGTGGATGCACGACCACTTCGCCGACTCCGTGCTTTCCGGGGAGGACCTCCTCGCGGAGACCGAGGCCGAGAAGAAGGAGGGCGCAGCATGAAGTTCAGCTACGTGAGACTTCTCGACTACCCGCTCGCCCACTCCCTGGAGACGACCCAGATTGCGGACGAGGTCGGCTACTACGCGTGCTACGCGGCCGACGAGACCTAGCACAAGGATCTCTGGCTCACCTTCGCGGCCGCGGCGGACAAGACGCAGAGGATCCGCTTCGGCCCGAACGTCTTGGGCGTGTACCTGCGCGACCCGACGCTTATTCGCCAGTCGCTCGCGACGCTCGGCGAGCTCACCGGCGGACGCGTCGACGGCCGCCACGTAGCGCGCGGCGTCAGGACCAGGGGTACGGCGAGCTCGAGACCGGGTGGAGGTCACCTGTCTCGAAGCGCTCGAAACGGAACGGGTAGAGCAGGCGCGAGTGGTCGCCGAGAAGCGCGGAGGCGACCTCGCGGCCCACGCCGATCATCTTGTACCCGTGGTTCGAGTCGAAGATGCCGTAGACGTTCGGCCTGACGTAGTCGAAGACGGGGAAGTTGTCCGCCGTGAAGGCACCCACGCCGCCGGAGCGCGCCATCTTGTACCGGACCCGGCAGCCTTCGAACCGGCTCATCGAGTGGGAGAGGGCCGCACACCACATGTCGGGGAAGCTCGGGCCGACGTCGGTGGTGGACGGATACGGGTCGAGCTCGACGTCGCCGTCGACGACGAGCGGAGACGCGCCTCCCTGCACGCCGTGCCGGTCGCGCTTGAAGTAGATCCCCCAGAGCTCGTCGGTCACGAGCGTGCCCTCATCCGTGTAGAGCGGCGCGTCGGTGTCGAGGTGGATGACCGGCGGCGGCCCGCCGTCCGCCGTCTCGAACATGAGGGGATCGACGGTGATCTCGCCTTCCTGCAGGTTCCAGTACGTCCACATCGGCCGATCGCGGACGACGTCGCCCGACGGCGTCCGAATGTCGATCGTGTCGGGCATGCCGAGCATCGCCCAGAACCGCGCGGCCCACGGGCCGGGCGCGATCACGACCTGCTCGCCCACCTCGATCTGCCCGGCGCTCGTCTCGACCGCGGACACCGAGCCGTCGTCGCGAGACGCGAAGCCGGTGACCTCGACACCCTCGAGGACGGAGACGCCCTCGCCGACGCACTTGTCCCTGAGGCCGAGCACCGACTCCACGTTGAACGCAAACCCGCCCTGGTGCTCGTGCAGGCAGATCGTCACGCCCTGCGCACGCCAGTCGGGGAAGAGCCTCTTCATGTGCGCGTCGACCTCGGCCTCGCCGGCGATGAGCTCCGAGCGGTAGCCGATCCGCTCCTGTCGCTCGAACGTCTCCGCGAGGTCCGACTCCTGCACCCGTGCGCCGAGCGCGATGTACCCGACGGAGTTGTAGTGGTAGGCGGCCGGATCCGACTCCCACACCTCGACGCACGCCTGCATGAGCTCGCTCATCGCCGGCTGGAAGTAGTTGTTGCGCACGACCCCGCACGCGATCCCGGAGGCGCCTGCCCCCGGCTTCGACTTGTCGAGGACGACGACGTCGGTGCCGGACCCTACGCCACGCGCTCGAAGCTCCTTCGCGAGGTGGTACGCCGTCGAGAGACCGTGAATGCCGGCGCCGGCAACGACGTAGGACGCGCGATGTGGAAGAGTGATCATTGCTTCAGCGGCAATGCAGTTGCGTAGCGCGCCACATACTAGCGCACGCGGACTCCGGGCGCCGTGGCGCCCGGAGTCCCTGCGACATTCGCTACTCGCCTGCCGAGCCGACCGAAGGCGGTGCTGCCGGCGCCGGCGAGGCCGGTGCGCCGCTCCCGCCGGTGTACATGTCGAGGTCGTGGTCGAGCCCCCACACGGGCCCGTCCACACCGGCCACGAGCTCCTCCTCGGTGACCTTGAGGCCGACCGTCCGCTCGAGGATCGGGGCCAGGATCGCGGCCGTCAGCACGCCGAGCCCGACGCAGACGACGATGCCGATGATCTGCCAGAGCACGTTGATCTCCGCGTTCTGGAATGCGTAGGTCCCTTCCTCGATGCCGAGGTAGCCGCCCTGCGGCGTTCCCCAGCTGATGAGCCCGACCATGATCAGGCCGTAGGAGCCTGCGCCCAGGAAGAGCGGCGTGAGCTTGTGCTCGTCCCAGTTGCGCTTCTGGGTCTGCTCGTACACGACGTACGCCACGACGGGGGCGAAGAACGTGACGAGGAACATCTGCCACGGCTTGTACACGTCGAAGGCCGGAGCGCCCGCGACGTACCCCGCGAACGGGCCGAGCAGGAGGTAGATGTACTTCTTCGTGCGGTAGGCGATGAGCGCTCCCATCAGCATGCCCCCGCACCAGGAGAGCCCGTAGTTGTTGAACGCGATGCCGACGCTCGACTCCGTCATGTTGACCGCGACGGCGTAGGCCTCGGGATCGAAGAAGAAGAGGCAGGACAGGATCACCATCGGCAGGCCGCTGATGATGAGCGCGACGCCGATCACGGTGAGCCCGAGGTTGTAGGAGCGAAACTGCGGAACCCTCGGATGCGGCTCGTACATCCCCGGTCGCGCGCCCAGCTTGCGCACGAACACGAGCGCCATTCCGGCCGGGAACAGGTACACGAAGCCAACGCCGAAGAAGTCGTGGAAGCCGGCGTTCGTGAGAGGGCCGGCCGAGCCCCACGTCGCCCAGCTCAGGATCGACGACACGATCGTCGCCACGAAGCAGGTGATGTAGAAGGCCGACGCCTTCATGCGCTCGGTGACGGCGAGGTGCAGGAGGACGTTGATGATGCCCGCGAAGCACGCGAGGAAGAAGATGAAGATCTGGAAGTTGCCCAACCCCGGGAAGACCGCCGGATCGACGTTCTGTTGGTACTCGTTCGACAGCGCGCCGCCGAGCCAGAAGTCCTTGATCGACTGCCAGAGGGCGTTCTCGACCTCGAACGCCTGGTTGTACTGCCAGTTCCAGATCGCGAACCCGATCAGGAAGTACGTCGCGAAGCCGATGAAGAAGCCGACGAGCTTCTCGATGGTTGCCGCGAAGACGTTGACGCGGCGTACCCCGCCGATGTCCACGAAGAGCAGTCCGGCGACAATGACGAGCGCACCGACCGTTCCAGACGCATACACGAGGTTCTGGACGAGCGAGTTCGTCGTCACCTGCTCGGGAAACTGCGGCGTCGACTGTGCGAGCAAGCTCGCTAGGTGCATCGACAACTCCTTTCACTCGGATTGAGTTTCGAGCGACGCCGGGCGCGATTGTCTCGCGGACTCCTCCGATCCTCCCGGTGCAAGCGATCGCCCGCCATGGTGAACGATTATCCGTGGCATGTCAGACAGATTTCAAGGGCTGACGCTCGGCGGTGCGTCCGAGTCGGTCAGAATCCGTCTCGTGGATGACTCTCGGCCACCCGAGTTCGAAGTCGCGATCGCCGGCGCCATCTCCGGGCCCGAGGCGTTCGGTGCGTCGTTCGACGTCGCCCCGTCGGCGCACGCGCTCGAGCTCGGCGAGGGGCTGGAGGGGGATCCGGCGCTCGCGTTCCGCAAGACGCTCGGCATGTTCGCCACGGGCGTGACGGTGCTGACGACGCGCGTCGGGGAGCAGGTGCACGGGATGACCGCCAATGCCTTCATGTCCGTCTCGCTTCGCCCGCCGCTCGTCCTCATCTCCATCGACCGCCGCGCGAGGATGGGTGCCATGCTCCACGAGGGCACGCGCTTCGGGGTCAGCGTGCTCGAGGCGAAGCAGACGGGGCTCTCGGATCGTTTCGCCGGCCGCGTCGCCGAAGATCTCCCGGAGGCGGCGTTCGAGGTCGTCCACGAGACGCCGCTCGTCGACGGCGCGCTCGCACACCTCGTGGCGCGCGTTGTCCGCTCGTACTGGGGCGGTGACCACTCGCTCTTCCTCGGACAGGTCGAGTTCGCGCGGTACGGCGAGGGGCGGCCCCTGCTGTTCCACGGCGGGCGCTACGAGCGCCTGATCGACGACCCGCGCGTCTTTTCCTCACTGCCGAGCGAGCTGCTCGACCCGATCCTTGCGCTCGGCGAGGAGCGTGAGTATGCAGCCGGCGATGCGGTGATGCGCATCGGCGAGGAGGGCTGCGATCTCATGCTGGTCGTCGAGGGCTCCGTGCGCGTCGAGCGGCCGGGCTACTCGTCCACCGTCGGGCCCGGCGAGCTCATCGGGGAGATCGAGGTCCTCGATCCGGGGCGGGGGCGTCTCGCGGACATCCACGCGGTCGAGCCAGTGCGAGCCATCGTCGTCGAGCGGGACACGCTGCTGTCCGCGCTCGAAGCCGACCCGCGCGTCGCTCTAGGCCTCATCGAAGTGCTCGCCGCCCGCTTCCGCGAGACCGTGTGACGCCTCGCCAGGCGCTCCTGGCGCTCGGCGTCTCCCTCGCGCTCGCCGACTCGTCGATCGTCACGCTCGCGCTTCCGGAGATCCTCGGTGAGTTCGACGTCGCGATCACGACGGTCGCCTGGGTGCTGACCTCTTTCAACCTCGTGCTCGCAGTCGTCGCAGTGCCCGCCGCCTACGTCTCGAGGCGGCGCCCGCGGGAGGCGTTCGCCCTCGGTGTGCTCGTGTTCGCCG
>JBGSXQ010000016.1:0-1991 GCA_041751315.1 Gaiellaceae bacterium
GTCGTCGGTCGAGATCGGGGTCGTCACTCGACCGGCGCAGAGCGGCGCGCCGCGGTGCGGGCAGCGGTCGGCGAGCGCGTACAGCTCGTCTCCAACCTTGAAGAGCCCGATGCGGTGCCCGTCGATCTCGAGGATGCGCACCGTCCCCTCGTCCGGGACGTCGTCGAGCGCCACACGCGCCTCTCGGTCGCGCACGGTCATGCGGGCGCGGCGACGCCCAGCCGGAAGAAGTCGTGCGCGTTGCGCCAGCGGACGCCCTCGCGCCATTCCTCAGGAAGCTGACGAAGGGTCTGGTCCGGCTCGTCGAAGTCCCAGTGCGGGAAGTCGCTCGCGTACATGAGCGTGTTCCACGGGCGCAGGAAGTCGATCGCGGCGAGGAGCTGATCCGGATCGTCCGGTGACTCGAGCGGCTGGCTCGCGAAGCGCACGTGATCCCACACGTAGTCGGACGGCCGGCGCTTGCACCAGGGAATCTCGTTGCGGCAAGCGCGCCAGTTCGTGTCGAGCCTCCACAAGAAGCCGACGAACGGCACGAGGCCTCCCTCGATCATCGCGACCCGTGTGTTCGGGAAGCGTTCGAAGATGCCGTGGCAGAGGATCGAGACGAAGTGCCCGTACATCCCCGAGCCGCAGAGCGTGTGGTACTCGACATAGAAGTCCGGCATACCGGCGGCGGAGATCGACGACGCGATGCCGACGCTCTCGAAGTGCGTGTGCACGGCGACCGGAAGGCCCAGCTCGTCGAGCGCCTCCCACATGGGGTCGTAGACGGGATTGCCGTACGGAATCCGCGCGCCGCCCGGGAGGAACACGCCGACGAACTCGTCGCGCGTGCCGACGCGCCGGATCTCCCGTGCCGCGGCTTCGGGGTGCTGCGCCGGGACAACGAGCATCCCGCGTAGCCGCGGCTCCTCCTCGAGCCAGTGCTCGAGCAGCCAGTCGTTGTAGGCGCTGCACAGGCGCGCGGCGAGCTGGCCGTTCGGGATGACGGAGAACGATGCCGCTTCGTCCGGCTCGAGGATCCCGAGCGTGACGTCGTAGGTGTCGAGATGCCGCTCGCGCAGGACGTCGAGAGACATGTACGCGAACGTCGACCCGTGGTCCTCCGTCCGCTCGTAGACGTCGTGCCGGAACCACCCCGTCGGATGGTTCCACGGATACGAGGGCATCGCGAGCCCATTCGTGCCCGAGCCGACCACGAGGTCGCGGGTGGGCTCGTCGAGATACGGGAGCAGATCGGCGAGCGACTCGTATCCGACGTGGATGTCGCAGTCGACGAGCACCCGGCGAACATAGCCGAACCGGACGCGCGGCAGGGATCGGCGCACGCGGCGCGTAGCCTGAGCGCACGTGTCCACCGCCGACTGGGTCGTTCTCGTCGTCATCGCCGTCTCCGGGCTCTACGGGATCTCGACCGGTTTTCTCCGCGGCGCCTTCTCGCTTGCGGGGTTCGCCTTCGGGGCGTACCTCGGTGCGCGTGTCGCCCCGCAGATCCTCACGGACGGATCGCCGTACGTTCCCGTCGTCGCGCTTGGTGGGGCGATCCTGCTCGGGACGCTCATGCGTGGCATTGCCGGCCTCCTGGCGGGTGTCCTGCGCACGAGCCTCGGCGTGATCCCAGGCATGCGCATCCTCGATCGCTTCGCGGGACTCGTCCTGGGGTTGGCAGCGGGCGTCTTCCTGAGCTGGGCGATCGGGGCGGTGCTTCTCTACCTCCCCGGCGAGACGGATTTGCGCCGCTCGGTACAGGCCTCCGCGATTCTCGGTGCGATCAACGAGGTCGTGCCGCCCGAGCGCGTGCTCGAGACGCTCGAGCGCGTCGATCCGATCGGCGTCTTCCTCGGGCCGCCGGCGATCGTCCCGCCGCCGGACAAGGGCATTGCGAAGGATCCCGGCGTGCGGCGTGCGTCGCAGAGCGTCGTACGCGTCACCGGGGTCGCGTGTGGGCTCGGGGTCGAAGGCTCCGGCTGGGTCGCGCGGCGAGGGCTCGT
>JBGSXQ010000017.1:0-3162 GCA_041751315.1 Gaiellaceae bacterium
CTCGGCGTCGCGGGCGACACCGGCGAGGGGCTACATGCGACGGCCGCCGAGAGCGGAAACGAGGTGACGGTCACCGTCGAGGGAGACGCACCGCGGCTGTTCTCTCTGCCGCTTCTGCTTCCCGCCGTACGCGCAAGCGCAAGCCTTCCGCTCGAGCGCTACTCGGCAGCGGAGGCGTCGCCATGATGAGCCGTTTAGCCCGCGTTCGTGGGGAGGATGGTCAGGCGCTCATCTCCGGGCTGATCCTCCTCGCGGGTGTGCTGATTCCCCTGCTCTTCCTCGTGCCGCTCTTCGCGCGCGTCGAGCAGGGTCGTCTCGCGGCCGAGCAAGCCGCTCGCGACGCGGTTCGGTCCGCCGTGCAGGCACCCTCGGCATCCGCCGCTGAGGCCGCTGCATCCTCGGCAGTCGATCGTGCGCAAGCACAGACGGGACAGACACTCGAGCTCTCCCTCGATGGCGAGTTCGGGCGGGGGAGCGTCCTCCGTGTCGTCGTCCGCGCTGACGTCGACTTGACACGCATCCCGCTCTTCGGAGCGATCGGCACCGTCCAGGTGAGCGGTGATGCCGCCGCCCCCGTCGATCGCTACCGGAGCCTCGTCGGAGTTGGGTCCGCGCCATGACCCGTCGCGTTCGGGAGGAGCGCGGCGCAGTTCTCATCGCCGGCCTGCTCCTCTGCTTGTCTCTCCTCATCGTCATCGGTGCTGCCGTTGACATAGGCCGCGCGTTCATCGAGCGACGCGAGCTCGTCTCGCTCGCTGACGAAGCCGCCCTCTCCGGCAGCCAGGCACTCGACCTCGACGCCCTCCACGCCGGTCGACTCGTGCTCGACCCGGGCCGGGCGCAGGTGACCGCTGTCGCTGTGCTCGAAGGAGAACCGCAGCTGCGAGCCCAGGCGAGCGCGAGCCCCGGAGCGGTGAGGGTGGAGGTCTCCCGCGAGATCCCGACGATGCTCCTCCGGCTCGTGGGGCTACCCACGCTCACGGTGAAGGCTCGCGCGACCGCGGAGCCACGGGCGCCATGAGGAGCTCTCACGTGCTCGGAGCGGCCGTTGCTGCCGGTGCCGTTTTCGCCGTGGCGGCCGTCCATCTGGACGCCACGCTCGTCGAGCTCGCGCGGGTGTCCGTACTCGGTGTCGCGCTCGGCGCGCTCGTCTGTGCGGACCTGGCCGAGCACCGAATCCCGAACAGGATCGTGGTCCCGGCCACTCTCGTATGCGCCGCGCTACTGCTCGTGGACGGCGTGCACATGGAGCTCCTCGGCGGGCTCGCAGTCGTCATGCTCATCCTCGTCCTGGGTCTGCTCTGGCCCGCGTCGTTCGGTATGGGCGACGTCAAGCTCGCCCTGCTCGTTGTAGCGGGTCTCGGAGGAGTCGCAGTACAGGCGCTCCTCGTTGGCCTCGTCCTGGCCGCAGTATTCGGCGCCTCTTTGATGCTTCGGCACGGTCGGGCGGCGGCCGGTCGATCGCTCCCACTCGCCCCGTTCGTCGCGACCGGCGCGGCACTTGCGATGGTCGCATGAAGATCGGGCTCCGCATCCTCTTCCTGCTCGAGGCGGTGCTCTCGCTCGCGGGCCTCGCGGCGCTCGTCAGGCTCCGGCCCGAGTGGCCGCAGCTCCCCGGGTCTATGTCTTCGCCGCTCACCACGGTGATGGTCCAACAGTTCGTGCTGGTCGCACTCTGGCTCTCGATTGCGTTGCTCCTGCTCCTTGTCTTCGTCCGCTCGATCGCCGCTGCTACCACCCGGTCGCCCCGACTGCGGTTGCACCCGCCGATTCCTGGACAGAGGCGAACGTCGAGTCGCCGGTCGGCTACGCGCGTCCACCTCAGAGCGGTGACGTCAGGGCCGGCCTTTCCGCCTCCGTTCCCGTTGATCGTGCGGGGCCATTCCGAGGTGATCCCTGACCACGACGAGCCACAGGAGCAGGCGCCGCCCGCCCCGGAACCGAAGCTTTCCGGGCCCGGAGTCCACGTTGCCATCCTGGGATCACCGGAGATCTACGCGGAGGGGCAGCACGCTCGGGGGCTGCGCTCGCTCACGCAGCAGCTCATCGTGTATCTCTCTCTTCATCGCCGCGGCGCGATCGCCGACGAGCTGGCCGATGCGCTCTTGCCCGGAGTCGCTCTCGACCGGGCACGCAGGCGGATCTCGCGAGCGCTCAGCGAGGCGCGCTCGGAGCTCGGAGACGTGATCGTCCGATCAGGTGATGTCTACGCCCTCGACCCCACCGCCGTCGCGATCGACGTCGACGAGTTCGACCTCCTTCTCGCGCAGGCGAAGGCCGAGCACGGGCCGACTCGCGGGCGGCTCTTCGAACGGGCGCTTGCGCTCGTCCGTGGCAAGCCGCTTGCCGGTACCGACTATCCGTGGGCTGCCGGCGACGAGCGCCACCTCAACGCAGAGGTTGTCGATGTTCTTCAGCAGCTCGGCGAGCTCCGACTTGCCGACGGAGATCCAGCCGAGGCGCTCGCCGCGGCAGAGCGGGCGCTCAGGTTCGACGAGGACAACGAGTCCGCGCAGCGACTCGCCATGCGCGCCGAGTCAGCACTGGGGCTTCGGAAAACCGTGGTGAAGCGCTACGAGCGGCTCAGCAGACGACTCAGTCGGCGGTTCGGGCTCGAACCCGAGCACGAGACGCGCGTTCTCTACCGGGGCCTCCTCAGCCAGGACAGCGGGAGCATCAAGGAGCCAGAGCGCGGTCGAGCATTTGGCTGAACCGAGACGTGGAAGACGTCGCCCATCGTATTCACTGTATTACAGTTGAACAGATGATATAGTCGAATCATGACGGCCGGCTCGGCGGTAGCGCGAGCGTCGGTTGCTCGCCACGGCTTGCGCGCCGCGCTGATGGGGATTGCATCGCTGGTGCTGCTGATTGTCGTCATTGTCGGCGGCATTCTGAGCTGGCGAACGCGCGCCGCGACGTACGCGCCGTCACCCGTCGCCGTCAGCGATATCCCTTCCGACTTCTTAGCTCTGTACCAGCGGGCGGCGGCACGTTTCGGGATCGACTGGGCGGTCCTCGCAGCCGTCGGCAAACTCGAGTGCGACCACGGCCGGCTGCAGGCGCGCGGATGCAATCCGCCGGGCACGGTGAACCGAGCCGGCGCGACCGGACCGATGCAGTTCCTGGGGCCGACCTGGCGCGCAGGCACTCCGCTCGGGG
>JBGSXQ010000018.1:0-2429 GCA_041751315.1 Gaiellaceae bacterium
CGACGTCACCCAGCTGATCCCGCTGCTCGAGCGAGTGCCAGCCGTGCGCGGGAAGGTCGGCAGGCCTCGTCGACGCCCGGACGTGGTTGTCGCCGACCGCGGCTACGACCACGACAAGTACCGCCGGCTCGTCCGCAAGCAAGGCGTGAAGCCGGTGATCGCTCGCCGCAAGACCGAGCACGGCTCCGGACTCGGGCACGTGCGCTGGGTCGTCGAGCGCACCTTCGCCTGGCTGCACCACTTCAAGCGCCTGCTCGTGCGCTACGACCGCCGAGCCGAGATCCACGAGCCTTCCTCGCACTCGGCTGCTGCCTCGTCTGCTTCCGGAGGCTCCAGAGCTCATTCTGATGCGAGTTCTTAGCCGAACGCGAAGCGCGCCGGCTCGTCCAGCTGGTCCAGAGACCCTGCGAATGAGTAGCTCCGCACGGTCAGCGACGCGAGCGAGGCCGGCGACGAGTAGGTCGCCGTCGCGAGCACGCGCGGATCCGTCGTCGAGAAACCGCCGCGATGGAAGCCTGCCGTGTTGCAGAAGATCAGCGTCCCCGCGGGTGCCGTGAACGCGCGGATCGACGAGCTCGGGACGAGCGCCTCGAGCTCCTCCTCCGTCGGGTAGTTCTGACCGAGCGGCTGCCACGGCCAGACGTCGGCGTACGGGCCGCCGGGCTGGCTCCCCGGCACGTACTGGAAGGGTCCCATGTGCTCGTCCACGTCGACGAGGTAGAGGAAGACCTTCAGCAGGTGCTTGTCGTTGTAGTCGCGGTGCCAGCGCTGCGAGGAGACGCGCTCGGCGGACGCCGGCTGCGGTACCGAGTACCAGACGTCGACGTACTCGAGCTTCGACCACATCCCGAGGTACGTGTTCGCGATGTCGAGGGTCCTGTGCGACGCAGCTGCGCGGAACCACGGGTCGTCCAGCCCGAGCTCGACGCCGTAGCTGTGGAGCCGCACGACGAACTCCTTGCCTTCTCGTACGCGGACGTGTTCGCCCCCCTTCGCGAGGTCGGCCTCCGTCTCGGAGACGAAACGGTCGCGCATGGTTTCGAGGTCGCGCCAGTACGTCGCGTCTGCGAAGAGGTCTTCGAACGTGACGATCGAGTAGCCAGTCTCCTCGACGTCGGCGAGAACGCGCTTCTGGACGTCGTCCAGCGCGGGTGGGTCGGCCTCGAAGAGCGAACGGCTCTTGCGGTTGGAGAGCAGATGGTCGTGCAGCTCGTAGGTCGCACGGATGCCGCGGCGCTCGACTGCTTTCGCGACGCGGTCTGCGCGGTGCGTGAACACGCGGTTGACGCGGCGTGAGAACGTAGTCGTCTGTCTGTGCATCGTGTGCGGCCGCTTCCCGGCGATCGGTCGCCTACCTTACCTTCCGCGACCGTGGCCTCCGTCTTCTATGCCTACCGCGACTCCCCGCAGCGACGGGCTGCGCTGGCGTCGCCTCTCGGCTCGGCCGAGCGCTACCTTCTCTTCGGCCTCGATCAGCTCGCAGAGCGCGGCTGGTCGATCTCTCACGACCTGGAAGGACCATCGCCACCGGCCTGGGCACGGGCAGCGGGAAGCGTCCTCAAGACGGGTCTCGAGCGCGCGGGAGGCTATGGCGGCGACTTCGCCACCGTGCTCGCATCACTGCGATGTGCAAACCGTTCCGACGTGGTGTTCTCGACCGTCGACACCGTCGGAATCCCGCTCATGCTCCTCAACCGGGCCGGCAGGGTTCGTCCACCTCTCGTCTATCTCGCGATCGGGCTGCCCGAACGGCTCGCCAGGCTTCGCACGGAGCGCATGCGTCGCCTGTATGCGCGTGCTCTGGCGTCGTCTGTCGCCGTGCTCGCCTACAGCGAGTACGAGGCGGAGGAGCTGCGGGGCTGGCTGGCGGCCCACGGCGAGACGACCCGAGTCGAGTTCCTGCCGTTCGGTGTCGACGGGCGAACGTTCGTCCCCTCGAACCGCCAGTTGTCCGTCGACGTCGTATCGGTTGGTGCTGACCCGCACCGCGACCTTGAGCTTCTTCTCGAGGTCGCGGCGGAGATGCCGCAGCGGTCGTTCCTCGTCGTCACGACCGACGAGCGCGCGAATGGGCTTGGCACCCCGCCTCCGAACGTCGAGCTCGTGAGAGACCTCCCCTTCGAGGAGATGCGGCAGCGGCTCGAGAGCGCACGTGTCGTTGCACTCCCCGTGCGCGACAACAGCTACTCGGGAGCAACCACGGTGCTGCTGCAGGCGATGGCCCTGGCGAAGCCGGTGGTCGTGTCGCGCACGAAGGCGATCTCGAGCGGCTACGGACTCACGGACGGCGCGAACTGTCGTCTCGTCCTGCCAGGTGACGCCCGTGCCTTCCAGCGCGCGCTGGGCGACGTGCTTCGCGACGAGTGGCACGGCCGCGCGCTCGGCGCCCGCGCGCGGACGACGGTGGAGAACGGGCTCACGTGGGACCG
>JBGSXQ010000019.1:0-8120 GCA_041751315.1 Gaiellaceae bacterium
CGACGACCTGCGCGGCGCACGCTCATCGCGGCGACGTTCGCCGCGGCACTCGTCGGCGTCGCACTCGGCGCACTCTCGACCTTCGGAGGCGGATCGTCGGCGACCGCGGCTGCCGCACCTAATGCAGTCGGGATCATCGACTCGGCAAGCGGGAAGCTTCGGTCACACGTCTTGGTGGGCGGAGCGCCGGTGGAGATCGCGGTCGGCCTCGGTGCCGTATGGGTCACGAACGCAGACGACAATACGGTCTCGCGCATCGATCTGATGACCAATCAGGTCGTACAGACGATTCAGGTCGGTAACGGTCCGACGGGCATCGCCATCGGCGGCGGCGCGGTCTGGGTTGCGAACGGCCTCGACGGCACCGTGTCGCGAGTCGACCCGAACGCGAACCGAGAGGTGCTCAGGATCTCAGTCGGCAACGGCCCGCGCGGTGTGGCGTTCGGGGAAGGCTCCGTGTGGGTGACGAACTCGGCCGACGGAACCGTGTCCCGGATCTCGCCGCGTTCGAGCCGCGTCACGAGGACGATCCCGGCCGCGATCGGAGCTTCGGGAGTCGGAGTCGGCTTCGATCGAGTGTGGGTCGCCTCCTCGACGTCTGCCAGCGTGATCGCGCTCGATGCCGGCTCGGGCAGCGTGCTGAAGCCGATCGGTGTCGGCGTCGAGCCGAACGCGATCGCGATCGGCCCAGACGCGGTCTGGGTCGCGAATCGCGCCGACGGAACCGTCTCGAAGATCGACCCGGCAACGTCCTCTGTCGCAGACACGGTCCGCGTCGGGCGAGCGCCGGAGGGCATCGCCGCGGGGGGGAACGTCGTATGGGTTGCGAACGGCGGCGACGGGAGCCTGACACGCATCGACGCCCGGAACGGCGCAATCGACGCGACAGTACCGCTGGTCAATCCACCGCGGGGCTTGGCCCTGGCTCGCGACGGCGTCTACGTCGCGGTCCAGTCGACGGGTGACGAACATCGAGGGGGCACGCTGCGCGTGGCGCTTCCCGTCGGCCCTGAGTCCCTCGATCCGGCCGTGACTGGCTTCGATGCGCCATCGATCTTCGTCCTCACCAACGACGGTCTCGTGGGCTTCCGGCGGGTCACCGGGGCTCAAGGCGCCCAGCTCGTGCCGAATCTCGGCACGTCCCTCCCCACGCCGACCGACGGCGGGAAGACCTACACGTTCCAGGTTCGACCCGACATCCGCTACTCGAACGGAAAGCTCGTCCAGCCCGGGGACTTCAAGCGCGCGATAGAGCGGCTCTTCACGATCCAGGCAGCGGCGACTAGCGGTGCCTACTACTACACGGGGATCGTGGGGGCCGACCGATGCGCCCCAGGAAAGCGCTGCAACCTGGCCCAGGGCATCGTCGTGGACAACGGGGCGCGCACGGTGACGTTCCGACTCGAGGCGCCCGACGGCGACTTCCTCGCAAAGCTTGCCCTGCCATTCGCCTTCGCCGTACCCGGCACGACGCCGAGTCGCGACGTCGGAGCAAGCCCGATTCCCGCGACCGGTCCCTACCGGATCGCGTCGTTCTCGAAGAGCGGTAAGTCGATTCGGCTCGTCCGGAATGAGGCGTTCCGCGAGTGGTCGAGCGATGCGCAGCCACAGGGCTTTCCGGACACGATCACCTGGACGTGGCGATTCGGCACCGAACCCTCGGCCCGACTGCGCGCGGTCGAACGCGGAGCCGCCGATGTCGCCATGAGCTCATACGCGCCGTTCACGAAGCGTGACCTCGACGACATCGCCGTCCGCGCGCCGAGCCAGGTGCGTGTGAACCCGCAGCTCGGTACGTCATTCTTCGCCCTCAATAACCGCGCAGCTCCGTTCGACGACGTGCGCGTGCGAACGGCAGTCAACCTCGCCTTCGACCGCGACCAACTGGCCGCCTCACTCGGTCGTGGGTTCGCTCCGACCTGTCAGATCCTTCCTCCGAACGTTCCCGGATACCGGCCGACGTGCCCATACGCACCAGGCGGCTCACCGCGCCTCGCCGCCGCGCGGCGACTCGTGCAAGCTGCGGGCGTCAGTGGCGCGTCGGTAACGATCTCGATACCGGAGCGGTACGCGCGCGAAGGCAGGTACCTGGCCTCCACGCTCGAGTCGCTCGGCTTGCGAGCGACGATCGACGCCGTGACCCCGAACAAGCACTTCACCCGTCTCCTCGACTCCCGCAAGCAGGTGCAGGCGGGCCTCTTCGGCTGGATCGCGGGCTTTCCGTCCGCGAGCGACATCATCCCACCGTTGTTCAGCTGCGCGGCCTTCGTCCCCGCGGCGCCCAACGAGAACACCAACCCTTCCCGGTTCTGCGACCCTGCGATCGACGCCGCGATGGCACGTGCTTCCGAGGCACAGGTGCTCGACCCCGCCTCGGCCACCGCGCTCTGGCAGCGTGTCGAGCAGGCTCTGCTCGCGGAGGCGCCGCTCGTACCGATGTACAACGCGGCGAACGTCGACTTCATCTCACGACGCGTGGGCAACTACCAGTACAACCCGCAGTGGGGCGCGTTGCTCAGCCAACTCTGGGTTCGCTGACGAGCGAGGTCAGAACGGCTCGCGCGAAGCCGTAGCGCTCCCGCCGAGCGTCTCCGCAACAGCCGAGAACTCGGCAAGCGCGGCCTCGAGGTCTTCCACGATCTCTCGAGCGATGACATCGGGAGGCGGGAGGTTCTCGAGATCCTCGAGCGACTCGTCGCGCAGCCACACGAGGTCGAGCGAGACCTTGTCGCGCGCGAGCAGCTCCTCGTAGGTGAAGCGCTTGAAGCGCTCCGTCTCCTCCCGCGCGGCGTAGCAGGCGACGAAATCGGCCAGGTGCTCGGCGCGCAGCGGGTTCTGCTTGAGCGTGAAGTGCTGGTTCGTCCGCAGGTCGTACACCCAGAGCTCGCGCGTCGCCGCGGTCTCCGACGCCGGCTTGCGATCGAAGAAGACGACGTTCGCCTTCACGCCCTGCGCGTAGAAGACCCCGGTCGGCAGCCGGAGAAGCGTGTGCACGTCGCACTCCTCCAGGAGCTTCCGCCGTACGGTCTCGCCCGCGCCACCCTCGAAGAGGACGTTGTCGGGGACGACCACCGCGGCGCGGCCGCCCGGCTTCAGCAGCGTCTTCACGTGCTGAACGAAGTTCAGCTGCTTGTTGGAGGTGCGCGTCCAGAAGTCGTCGCGGACGACGACGAGATCCCCGCGCCCGACGTCGCCCTCGTCGGTGACGAACGTCATGGAGGATTTCTTCCCGAACGGCGGGTTCGTGAGCACCATGTCGAAGCGCGTGCCCGGATCGGCCTTCAGCGCGTCGTCGACCGTGATCGGCGAATCGGCCTCCTCGGAGCCGATCCCGTGAAGCAACAGGTTCATCACGCAGAGCCGCGCCGTCGAGTCGACGATCTCCCACCCGCGCAGCGCGTCGAAGCGCAGGTGGCGCTTCTGATCCGGATCGAGCATCCCGGACTGCGAGACCCGCTCGTACGCAGCGAGCAGGAATCCGCCCGTCCCGCACGCCGGATCGCAGATCGTCATCCCAGGCTCGGGCCGCATCACGTCGACGATCGCCCTGATCAGCGGGCGCGGCGTGAAGTACTGACCGGCGCCCGTCTTCACGTCCTCGGCGTTGCGCTCGAGGAGCCCCTCGTACGCGTCGCCCTTCACGTCCGCGTCGAGCGTGAGCCAGCTCTCGCGGTCGATGAGGTCGACGATCAGCCGCCGTAGCTTCGCCGGGTCCTGGATCCGGTTCTGCGCCTTGCGGAAGACGACGCCGAGCATCCCGGAACCGCGTCCGAGCTCCGTCAGGACGTGCCGGTACTGCACCTCGAGCTCGTCGCCGTCACGCGCGAGGAGCGACGGCCAGTCGAGCCCTTCCGGCACGATCGCCGGCCGCGAGAAAGGCGCGCGCGTCTGCTCGTCCGCCATCTTGAGGAAGAGCAGGTACGTGAGCTGCTCGAGGTAGTCGCCGTACGAGAGCCCGTCGTCGCGGAGGATGTTGCAGTAGCTCCAGAGCCGCTGGACGAGGCCGTTCTGCGCGCTCATGAGAGGTCGGCCTCCACCGCGGCGACGATAGCTTCGGCTTGCCCGCGCGCAAACGCGACGTCCGCATCCTCGACGGCGAACGCGTCGTACTGCACGCTGTTTCGCACTCGGCGAACGCGGTCGAACATTCGGAAGTGCTCTCCGGCAGCAGAGTCGCCGAACGCCGCGACACCGTACCGCGCAAGCTTCGCATAACCGCCCTCGCCAGCCCCGACACGGAGACCGTTCGCCCTCATGTGCGCCGCGATGGCCTTGCGCGCGGCGTCGTACGCGAGGACGAGAGCGCCTGCCGAGTCGACGTCGGCTACCAGCTGCGAGCTGGCAAGGTGCTGGTTCGCGATCACGAGCTCCCGGGCCGCCGCCTCGCGATCAGACATGGTACGCCGCAGCACGCCGCCGGCGACGAGCGTCTCGATGTCTGCGCGACTCACTCGTTCACGGTCAGATCGAGAGCAACCAGTGGTGAGCTCTTCACGTCGCGGATGAAGCCATCCTCCCCTTCTTCCCAGCGTTCGGGTGAGACGATCGTCGGATTCACCTCGCGATGCAAGACGTCCGTTAGAGCCATGGCCGCTCGATACACGACCGTTCGATCGGGCGAGCCAACGACAACGACATCGACGTCCCCGGGAGCTGCACCGGGCTCACCCGAGTACCGGGCCGCCCAGGATCCGAAGATGTACGCGAGCTCGATCCCCTCGATGCCCGCGAGCGCGGGGGAGACAAAGACGGCCGGTCCGAAGGCCTTGAGGAGGAGGTTGTAGAGGTCCCGGAAGTACGGCGACTCCTCGTTCGGACGGAGCGTGCGGCTTCGTCCGACGCGCTCGCTCCGAAGCAGTCCCGCCTCCTCGAGGCGATCGGCCTCGCGCGTGAGACCACCGTCGTCCAGCTCGAGCTCGCGAGCGATGTCGGCGACGGTTGCGGGGCGATCCGATTGGAGATAGACGCGCGCAAGCAGACGCCCCTGCCCGTCGGAGCGAAAGATAGGCAACAGCCGTGGAGCTGAAGTGCGCATCCTGACTATTCGTCAGGATATCCTGACGAATAGTCAGGAGTCAACCTCGGCGCGGATGCGGGCAAGGAAGGTCTCGGCGGGTTCGGCGGACGGGTCCTGCGGGACGAGCACGCAGCGGATGACACCCCCTCGAGGATCGCCGCGCCCAAACGAGCCGCCTGCGGCGTGTTCACGAACTACAGATCGAGCTGCTGCTGCACCGGCTCGACGTGCTCCGCGCGTTCTCGCTGCGCGAGCTGGCGTCCACGCTGCCGCGACGACTTGTACTCGTTGACCCACTTCCGGGTCGAGTACCACTGATCGCGCCGACGGAGCGCTCGCAAACGTCCCCTGTCCGCGGCGCGACGGAGCGCAATCAGCGAGAGGTCTGCTTCCGCCAATGCAGCGAGCGGGACGAGCCGCTGCGGGCCGGCCAGCGCGGGAAGAAGGAAGCGGTTGATCCCGTGAATCACCGCTCGAGCGACAAGCTCGGCGAGCGGCCCAGGGTCTCCGTTGTCTGCGCGATCGAGACGATGAAGGTACTTCGCCCGATCCTTCTTGTAGATGACTGCAGGTGGATAGCCGAGCCTCACGAGCAAGAGGTTCATGACCAACCTTCCGGTGCGACCGTTTCCGTCTCGGAAGGGATGGATCCGCTCAAACGCAGCGTGCATGTCAGCGACCCGCGCGACTGGATGGTCGGTCAAGGCGGAGAGCGGCGAGCCACCGGCGAGCCAACCCGCCGCGTAGTCCTTGACGTCGTTCGCGCCAGCCAGCCAATCGGTCACGAACGCCGGAACGTCCGGCCACGGCGGAGGCTTCATGCCGCCCGCGAAGGGCTCGACGTCATGTCGACGGAACGAGCCCGGCCCTACCGCCTGGCCGTGCGAGTCGGGCGGGAAGTGAAGCCACACCGGGCGAACGACGAGATCGTGGATCTCGCGGAGCTCGCTCAGCCCGACGAGGTCCTCGGGGACGGCAACAGCCGTTTGGTGCGCTCGCTGATACACCCAGCGCGCGGCATCCGCATAGCCTTGCACTTCGAGGTACTCGCGAAGCTCCTTCTCGCCGACTGCGCGACCCTCCTCGAGGAGCGTCTTGACCTCCTTGAGGATCAGCGTGTTGCCCTCGATGGCCGTCGAATGGTGCGTCTCCTCGAACCAGATTCCATCCCAGATACCCTCGGCCTCGGCAGGGTGAGGAAGTCCGCCAACGCCGCTCAGCTCTTCGACCGCCCTATCCAGACGGTCGAATACGGCCAGCCTGCTCGGCCTGCCGCGTGTCATGAGTTAGGTACGTTCTCTCTCAGATATGAACACGTACCAAAGTTAGCACACTGCAAGTTTGGTACGCCGACGCGTCACTAAAGGTGACGTACCAAACTTCAGCTCCGACCACGCTTCTCGTCAGCGTTGGCTCGACGCGCGCTCGGCGCGGATGCGGGTGAGGAGGGACTCGGCGGGCTCGTCGGACGGGTCCTGCGGGACGAGCTCGCCGCGGAAGGCACGCTCGAGGATCGCCGCGCGCAGCGCCTTCGAGCGGCGCTGGGCACGCTCGATCGACGCGCGCATCGCGTCGATGCGGGACAGGCGCTCCTCCACCTCCTGGACGATTCGCCGTTGCTCCTCGAGCGGCGGCAGCGGAATCGGCATCGCCGCGAGCTTTGTCCCGTTGACGTTGGCCTGGCCGACCTGCTGGCTTCGCACGCTGGCGATGTACCGCCTGCCACTCGGACCGTTGATCGCGAGCGTCGCCCATCGAGGATCACAAGCGTCGCGGAGTCGGACACGAATGAGATACGACGCGAACGTCATCTGCTCGGTTGAGCCGAACACCGCCGATTTACCGACGAGTTCCGGGCTGTTCGTGCGGTTGAACAGAACGTCGCCCGGCTCGAGCCTGAGCTTCGCGGCGTCGGGGTGATCAGCCGGCAGGTACTTGAGATCCGAGAAGTCGAGCTTCCCGCCGTTGATGTTGCCCATGCGCAGGACGGGAACGCCGTTCGGCTCGGTGCTCGCCTTGGCACTCGTCCCGTAGACCTGGGACTGCGTGACCTCACGAAGCGGAACCATCTCCCAATCGCCAGCGAGCGCGTGCGCAACGGTTTGCGACGCGAATGCGTCGAGCCGGCGGAGGGCGGCGGCGAGGGACGCGTCGGCGGCGTCGAGGCGGGAGAGGTGCTCCTCGATCGCCGCCACGATCCGCCGCTGCTCGTTCAGCGGTGGCAACGGCAGAGGGAGGTCTTGAACCGTGCGAGACGAGAGATGCTTGACGGTGACTGACGACGTGTGCCCGTGGACAGCGTCGAGATACCCAGGCAGTACATAGAGCATCAGGCTTGGGTCGTAGAGCGCGGGATCGCGCGCGGTGACCTTGCAGACACGCTGGTTCAGAAGGGCCGTCGGGCCGTTCCAGCGCGCCACCCGGAAGTCGCCGTCCATCCCAATTACGAGGGAGCCGGGCTCGACGAGATAGCGCGCGTCGAACTCACCGGAGTAGTTGGTGTCCGTTGTGTCGCGACCCACGTCACGTATCCGCAACAGCGGCAAGCCACCGTTGCGGTCGAAGAACGTCGACTTGAAAGCGAAGCCGTTGAGAACCTCGGCGATTTCGGACAACCGCACCCGCTCCCAGGAAGGGTGCTTCGAGAGTAGAGCGGAGGTGGACTTCTCGACGATCTCGTCCGGATGGACGCGAAGCGTCACGTGACGAGCACCTCGTTCAGCTCCTCGAGCAGCGGCCCGAAGTCCTCGCCGAACACCTCGGCCGCCTTCCCGAGCCCGCCCGCCTCGACGAACGGCGTGTACGAGAAGTCCTCCGCCTGAATCCCGAGCGAGGCGGCGACGTGCTCGGCGATCCGCTCGAGCCAGACGAGCTGCTCGGGCGTGAAGACCCTCCCCGCGTTCTCCTGCGCCAGCAGCCAGGCGCGGAAGCGCTCGTGGACGAGGTCGGGGTAGGGCACGAGCTCGTCTTCGGCGTGGATCGCGACGCGCACGAGCGACACGAGGTCGGTCAGCACGCGTTGCCCCGAGCCGCTGACGCGCGCGCGGTCGAGCGCCTCGTAGGCCTCCCACAGCTTGTCGGGCGTCCAGCCGCGTGGCGGCGC
>JBGSXQ010000020.1:0-2203 GCA_041751315.1 Gaiellaceae bacterium
AGACCCTACGGGTCTGACCCCTGACCAACGAGCGGTCGCAAGCGCCACCGTCGGGGTCAGCCCCTACGGGTCGGACCCCGACCAACGGGCGCGGTCGAGGCGCAGAGTCTCGTCGACTGCGGCAGCCAGTCGTATGCGCGACATCGTTGGATCAACGCCGAAGAGCTCTAGAACCGCAGCTGTATTGAGAAATGCCGGCGCTCGCTCTCCGCGAACCGTCACGCCGTAGCTGCTCCACTCCCACTCATGAGGCCGACGAGCAACGCCGGCACGCACTGGGTTGAGGTAGACATAGACGAGCGCCGAAACGAGGTGATCGTCGCTCTTTATGGGCACGGAATAGAAGCGGCCGCCGAACAGATGCCCTGAGCGCCCGTGACGGTAGTTCACGTCCTGGGCGTGCGCCGACTTGAGCCAACGCATCCCGGCACCGAGGTTCGGGATCGGTGTTCCAAGCAGGAGATGGAAGTGCGTATCGAGCAGGCAGTAGGCGAGGCATTGCCATCGGTGCCGGTGAACCGATTGGCCGAGTCGGCTGAGGAAGCCGCGGCGATCCACATCGTTGCGAACGATCGGTTCGCCTGCATTCCCTTTCGCCACCACGTGATGGAGAGCCCCGGAGGCCTCGAATCGCGGACGTCGCGGCATAGAGCAAGGATGGCGGTGATTGCCGCGCCCAACCAGTTGTCCGCTTCGGACATGTCAGGGGTCAGACCCGTAGGGTCTGACCCCTGACTGGCCCACCGCGTCATGCCCAGACCACGACGAAGGAGGCCTTCCGGCCTCCTTCGTCTCTTCCCCCTACCGCCGCAACCGGTGCCGCCGCGCCGTTGCGGATCCTGATGCCTCAGCTCACGCAGTCGCCTTCTTCACAGCAGCGGAGACACACTTGCCGAACGCGTTCGCGTTGTTCGCGTTCGTGCCGTATTTGGTCTTGAAGGCCGTCACGCTGAGCTCCCGCTCGGCCTTGCACTTCTTCGCCGCGTTCTCCGTCGCCTCCGCGGACTCAGCCTTCTTCTCCATCGCCGAGACGCACTTGCCGAAGGCATTGGCCTTGTTGGCGTTCGTCCCGTACTGCTCCTTGAAGGCTGAAGTGCTGCCCGCGGTCGTCCCGCGCAGCGCCTTGCACTTCTTCGCCGCATTCTTCTCCGCGGACTGACCGGGCGCTGCAGCACTGTTGCCCGGGCTTTCGGGCTTACCCTTGCCGGCCGGCGGGACCGCAAGGGCCGTCGGCACGGAGAGAACGAGAGAGGCGGCAACAACGATGAGCATTCGTTTCATGTCTGCGCTCCAGCTTTTTCGGGGGATCGTGCGTTACAAGTGGAAGACGCCGATACGCTCGCGAACTTGCGCGCGAGAGTGTTAAGAGTTCGTGAGGTGGGTTGCGGCCGGCGTCGGCGTGGACGACCGTTCAACCGATGGCCGTTACCGAGTCCGGCCACCTCGCTTCCCGCGAGATCGACGACCTCTACCGCGCGCATGTCGCCGAGGTCTATCGCTACACGTTCGCCGTCCTGGGAAATCACGCCGACGCAGAGGACGTCACACAGACGACGTTCCTGAACGCGTACAGGGCGCTCGAGCAGGGAGTGCGCCCGCGCAAGCCGTCGAACTGGCTGCTGACGATCGCGAGCAACGCGATCAAGCAGCGCTTCCGGCAGGAGCAGTCGCGCCCGCGCCAGGTGGAGCTCGACGACCGGATCGCACATCCAGGGGCACACGACGAGGACGACGCCGGCCCCAGCGTCGGCGAGCTTCTCACCGCCCTTTCGAAGATCCCTCCCCAGCAGCGGCAGGCGCTCGTCCTGCGCGAGTTCGAGGGTCGCTCCTACGCCGAGATCGCCGAGATTCTCGGCGTCACGACGTCAGCGCTCGAGACTCTTCTGTTCCGCGCCCGGCGCTCTCTCGCGGAGGAACTGCAGCACCAGCTCACGTGCACGGATGCACAGCTGGCCGTGTCGCGCTCCGCGGACGACAGGCTGGGAAGAAAGGAGCGCCGGCGGCTCCGCGATCACCTCGCCGAGTGCCCGGACTGCGCACGCTTCGCGCGGCTCCAGCAGCGACACCGCTCTGCGCTGCGCGGTCTTGCGCTCGTCCCGATTCCTGTGTCGCTGACGCTCTTCAAGGGCCTGGAGGGAACTGCGTCGGCGGCAGTCCTCCCACTGAGCGCCGGAAGCGCGGCTGTGGTCGGCACAGGCGCCGG
>JBGSXQ010000021.1:0-11138 GCA_041751315.1 Gaiellaceae bacterium
GAGGCGATCCACGTCCCCGCGCCCGAGCTCGAGGCCGCCCGTGATCTCGTACGCGCTCGCGAGGCCGCGCGGCTCGATCGCATGCGCGACCGGCACCGGCTCTCGAAGATGTGCCTGCGCCAGGGACGCTTGCTGCCCGGAAGCTCCTGGACGATCGCCCGACGCACATGGCTCTGCGAGCAGCGCTTCTCCTACCCCGCCCAGCAGCTCGCCTTCGACACGTACCTGCACGCACTCGACCTCGTCGACGCGCGCATCGCCGCACTCGAGCGGGCGATCAGCGAGGCCGCCGAGGAAGGTCCGTGGCGCGAGCTCGTGGGCCGCCTGCGCTGCTTGCGCGGCGTCGACACCTTGACCGCGCTCGGGCTCGTGACCGAGATCGGCGACTTTCACCGCTTCGCACGTGCCGAGGAGTTCATGGCCTTCGTCGGCCTCGTGCCGAGCGAGCGCTCCTCGGGTGAGGCGCGCCGGCAGGGCTCGATCACCAAGGTGGGTAACGCACACGTGCGTCGCCTGCTCGTCGAGTCGGCCTGGCACTCCCGCCGCCGCCCGCGGGTCGGCTACGAGCTTCGCCGCCGCCAGCAGGGCCAGGACGTCATCGCCATCGAGCGTGCCTGGCGCTGCCAGCAGCGCCTGTATCGGCGCTGGTGCAGGATGGCCGCCCGCGGCAAGCCGTCGCAGAAGATCGCCGTTGCCTGCGCGCGCGAGCTTGCCGGCTTCGTGTGGGCGATCGCGACCGAGCAACCGCTCAGGACGAGCGCCTGAGCGATCGAGGTTCGAGCAGCGGATGCGCCCAACCACACGGAGGACCCTCGCTACATCTATGCGGCACCGCGATGCGGTGACCCGCGACGCTAGACCGAGGCAGCTCCCGGCGGTTTCCAGTCATGCCGTTCCGACCGGCGAATATCAGTCTGACCGACCGTCGCTACCCAGGGCCGTCCGCTGCTCGAGCACCTACCAGCCACCAATTCGAGCCGGGCCGCTTGACTCGTTGCTCCATATCAGACACGTTGTTGACGGCCTGAGGCGCTACTGAGCCCTCCCAGGGTACGGCCTTGTCGACTCACACTCTGCTTACGGCAGACCGCCTCAAAGGCCGGCTGATGATCCACGCTGGGTTCGATGCAGGTGCTGTGCCCTCGGCTTTCGTAGGGTCCGGTTTCTAGACTCAGCGCCCTCGAGAGGAAGTCGTCATGGCACGGAAGAGATACCCGGCGGAGTTTCGTCGGCGGGCACTCGATCTCGTCGCAGCGGGCAAGCCGGGCGCCGTGATCGCGAGCGAAGGTCTGCCGGTCGAGGTCGCCTGCCGAGTGCTCGGGGTCTCGTGCGCCGGCTTCTACGCCCGGCGCTTTCGGCCGCCCTCGGTCCGGGCGGTCCGTCACGCCTGGCTGAGCGACGTGATCCGTGAAGTGCACGCCGCCTATGGCAGCTACGGAGCCAAGCGCGTGCATGCCGAGCTCGTGCTCGGCCGGGGTATCCGGGTCGGCCACAACGTGGTCGCGATGCTCATGCGCCGGGCTGGGATCCAGGGTCGCACCGGGTCCCCGAAGAGACGCGGCCACGCCGGTATCGCGACAGCCGATGATCTCGTCGACCGGATGTTCGTGCGCGAGCAGCCCAATCAGCTGGGGGTGATCGAAGCCTTCTGGTCGCGCATGCAGGTCGAGCTGCTCGACACCCGCCGCCGGAGGACGCGCGTCGAGCTCGCGAACGCGATCTTCGAGTACATCGAGATCTTCCACCACCGCCGGCGGCGGCACTCCTCTCTGTGTATGCGCACACCGATTGAATATGAACTACTCAACACCACACCAGCAGCCGCCTGAGTCAAGAAACGCGGCTCCACCGAACTGGGGGCAGTGCGGACCATCACGTCAACCGAGCCCGGGACCCTTCGTGAAGCAGGACATTGACGACACAACAACTGTGTGTTACAAGGGCCATCTGTGGCAGACGGCAGCACTTCATCCGCGGCACGCCTGGGGCGGCGCGGTTCAAGGAGTCTGGTGTCGGCGAGCCTTCTGGTAGCGGCTCTTTTCGTCGGCGGCGAGGCGGGATTCTCTCGTACCGCAGACCAGAGCTATACCGACGCTCGAAACGACGCGAGGTCGGGACCCGATATGGTCGGTGCGACGGTGCGGCATGATCAAGCTGGCAATGTCACCGTCCAGATCGAGACGTCCAACTTCCCGGCTACGAACCATGTTGTGTCGGTGTACCTCGACACGGACGGCAATCGACTTCACGAAACATGGATTTGGGCCGGCAGGGCATGGAGCGAGGACCAATGGGGGGTTTGGGTTCACAACGGGTCAACCTGGATACAACGATCGCACCCGAGCTTCAGGGCCTCGGGAGTTGGGGGGAAAGTCACTGAGTACAGGTTCAACCCCCGCGGGCTCGGTATCGCATCCAACCGATTCCCGTTCATCCTCCAGACCGCGAGCGTGGACTACGGATCATCGGGATGGCAGTTTGTCCCTTGGGATCTGGCTCCCGACTCCGGCGTGTTCGAATATGAGCTCGCGACCACCCAGCCACCTCCACCTCCACCTCCACCGCCGGCGAGCGCGGACTTCGCCGGCCGCGGCTCGGCAATGTCCCCGAACCCACCGCGGGCCGGAGACGTCGTTGGTCTGGGCACGAGCTTTCGGTACCGCGGAACGGGACAGCCGGTACGTGGAGGCGCTGTGAGTTGCAAAGGCGCGATCGGGTCGAAACCGATAGCCGGAACGCCTGTCCGCGACAGCGGTCTGCACGCTTGCTTCTTCAAGCTTCCTCCGACCTCCGGGGGGCAGATCTTCACCGGGCGCGTAACCCTGACCCTGGGTTCCCGCGAGCGGTCCGTACAGCGCAAGGCACGGATCGCGGACGCCAGTGCGATGCAGCTCACCGCGTTCGGCACCAGGAACGGAACGGGCGCGGGAGGACCCGTCGCAGGACAGAACTTCTCCGCCGCGGTCGCCGTGACGCTCGTCAGACCCAAAAGGACACCGAGACCGATAAAGGGCGGGAACGTCAACTGCCCGGCTTCCGTCGGCGGTAAGCCACTCGGCGTGTACTTCAAGGGCTTCGTGCAGGGTCGCGCCACATGCTCGTGGAACATCCCCTCCTCCGCCCGCGGCTCGGTGTTCCAGGGGACGATCTTGGTTTTCGCGGGCGCAAGAACCGCGACCAAGACCTTTACGTCCCGCGTGCGCTGACCGCGAGGACGAGCCGCACCAGCTTGTGCATCGCCGCGGCCACCGTCGCAGCGGCGCTCCTTCCCACCACCGGCTGCAGCGCAGACGACGGAGGGTCAGAGCGCACCCGGGGCGCGATCCTCTTTCACGAGGCCGGGTGCGCAGACTGCCATTCGTTGACAGCGGCGGGGGCTCGCGCGCGAGTCGGCCCCGACCTCGACCTCGTCCAGCTCGACGTCGAGTACGTCGCACGGCAAGTGCGGGCGGGCGGCCCCGGGATGCCCGCCTTCTCCGATCAGCTGACGCCCGGGCAGATCACGGCGCTCGCCTCGTTCGTCTCCGAGAGTACGAGCGGCGACAGCGATGCCGGGGGTGTCGAAGCTGCCCGGTTCACACCCGACGAGACCGTCGTTGCGGACTGCAGCGGGAGAGGAGCGTGTCTCGAGCAGGCGTTCGGCAACATTGCGTATCGGCGCGGACCGACCGCGGCACTCGGAGAGCTGTCTCGACGATCTTCGGCGGACGAGCGCCTCGCGGCTGACTGTCATCGCATCGCACACAGGGTCGCCGCCGCGGCACTTCGGCGAAACGGAGGAGACACGGGGCGGGCGTTGGTCTCCGGTTCGACCGTGTGCGCCTCCGGCTACTATCACGGGATAGCGGAGCAGGCATTCGCGATCACGAAAGACGAGGAGCTTCCTCGAGCCGCACGCGCGCTCTGCAGTGAAGCGAGCGCTCTTCGGACGACATTTCTGGCATACCAGTGCCTCCACGGACTGGGTCACGGTCTGATGATCGCGACCGGCTACGACCTCCCTCGGGCGCTCCACATCTGCGATCAGCTTCGCGCCGAGTGGGACCGGACGTCGTGCACGGGAGGAGTGTTCATGGAGAACATCAGCTCTTCATACGGCATCCAGTCCCGCTGGCTACGGGAAGACGATCCGGTTTACCCGTGTAACGCCGTCCCGAGCCGCCACAAGCTGTACTGCTACCTGATCGTCACGTCTCGCATACTCCCTCTCGTCGGCTACGACTTCTCTCGCGCGGCGACGGTCTGCACCAAGACCGAACGCGCATGGGTATCGACTTGTTTCGAGTCGTACGGCAGGGACGCGTCCGGGTACTCGGTCGGAGACGCGACCCGCATTCTCGAGCTCTGTGTATACGCGACGAGGCACGGTGGTAGCTGTCTCTACGGCGCTGCCCGCGATCTCGTGAACACGGACGCATCAACGGGGCGAGCAGCCGCACTGTGTCGACGCGCGCCGCCCGCCCACCGGACGACCTGCTTCGAGGGGATCGGCACCATCGTCGGCGATCTCTTCGCTGCCGACGACGTTCGAACGCGTGCGTGCCAGGCCGTGTCCGATGCGGACCTGCTCGTGCAGGCTTGTCTGACTGGGGCAGGTGTCCCGCGCGACGACCCAGGGTCATCCCATGGACCATAGGATCACCCCGTTGGACAGACGGGCGGGCACGTCTGCGGTGGAGGTGGAGGTGGAGGCGCAGGTGGTGGAGGTGGTGGAGGTGGTGCAGGTGGTGGAGGTGGAGACGAACCGCGAATCGCGGGGGTCGCGCTCGAGCGGACCGCGGCCTTCCCGGCCTCGTTCCTAACTCGCTCCTCTACGCGAATCGTGCGTCCGAGGTCCCGTGCGGTAAGCCTGTACGTGGGGCTTCGGGTGCCGGCGATCGCCGCGCAGTCGGAGCCTCCGGCATTGCACCTGAGCCACACGTACGTGAGCGACAAGGGCCGCGTCCCCTTCCACGTGCCGCGGGCAGCACGGAGCGTCGAGCCGGGGTGCGGGTCGCCGGAGACGCTGGGCAGCTTGACGTTCGACGGCCGGACGAGCGGCGCCCTGACCCCCGAGGTTGCGCTCGAGACAGTCGTCCTTGCCCCACTCTCGTTCGTGGCGGTGACCGCAACGCGCACCCGGCGGCCGACGTCTCGGTCCGTAAGCCGGAACGTGGCCGAATCTGCGCCCCGTACCGGCGTGCAGTCGCCCCCACGTGCGTTGCAGCGCTGCCACGAGTAAGCGAAGCTCGTCGGTTCGCCCGTCCAGGATCCCCGCCTCGCTCTAAGCATCTCGCCCGCGCGTGCATCTCCGGTGATCTTCGGGGGAGCCGTGCTCCGCGGGCGAGCGGTCGACTCAGTCTTGCCCTCGCCGTCTCCGCCCACGAGCCACAGGAGGCCCGCTGCGATGGTCGCGATCGCGAGGAGGATGACGATGATCGTGGCCGGAGAGACCCGGCGGCGCGACATGTCGTGACGCGTCGGAACCCGATCCTCGATCACGGTGAGCTCGGAGCCAGAGACGGAAGCCCCGCCGGCGGCCGGCGGTGGAATCGGCCTTGGTGCGACTGCCGTTTCTGTGGACAGCGGCGTCACGATCGTCCTCGTCGGCTCTCGTGGCGGCGAGGAAACCGGAGTCGCCGAGGCCACGACCGCTGCCGCAGCAGGTCTCGCGATCGTCTCCGAGTCGCGACTGTCGGGACTGCTCACGAGCAGAGGCGTCGAAGGCGCGGCCGTGGCGGGCTCTCCCGAACCCGTATCGGCAGAGACGATACCGCCGTCACTCACGGACGGCGGCGCGGTGGGGACAAGCTCGTCGACGACCGCGGGCTCGGCGACCGACGGCTCGGTGAAGAACTCCGTGGGTGCGATGGCCGCCGGCTTGATTTCGGTATGCGCCGGCCCGACCTCCGCAGGCTCCTTCGCGGGCTCTGAGTCCGTGCCTCCAGGGGGCAGCGACGGCTCGGCGATCGACGCCACGATAGCGTCCTCCGCAGCGGGCTCGAGAGACTCTTCGACCTCCGCGACGAGGGGAACCGGCTTCAGCACCGTCTCGGGCGCCGGGGGTGTCGCGCTCTCCGGCTCTGTCGGCGTCACCGACGCCGTTGCGGCGAGTGCCGCGGCATCGGGGTCGACTTCGAGGGCCCGAATCGCCTCGCGAAGAGCGCCGCAAACGGCACCGCATGTTTCGTAGCGGTCTCCACGCGACTTCGCCATGGCCTTCATGACCACCTCATCGAATGCCGGAGTGAGATCGGTCCGGATCGCCGATGCCATTGGAGGCGGCTCGAACATCTGCGCCCAGAGGAGCGCCGCCTCGTTGTCTCGCTCGAACGGAGGACGCCCGGTCAGGCACTCGAAGAGAACACAGCCGAACGCATACACATCGGCACGTCCGTCGATCGGCTCACCGCGGATCTGCTCGGGCGAGCCATAGAGCGACGTGCCGACGAACTGACCGGTGCCCGTGAAGCCCGAGTCCGATCCCGTGTACTTGCTTACGCCGAAGTCCGTCAGGTACACGTGCTCGCGAAACTCGGACGCGCCGCTACGCGCGATGAGGACGTTCGCCGGCTTGATATCGCGGTGCACGAGCCCGATCTCGTGCGCGTCGTCGAGCGCGCTTGCCATCTGGCCGAGCAGCGCCGCGATCCGCCTGAGGTCGAGCGGCGCCTCCGAGTCGATGAGCTCACGCAGCGTTGGTCCACTGATGAACCGCATGGCGATGAAGCGCACGCCCTCGATCTCGCCGATGGCGTAGACGGGAACGATGTGCGGATGCTCGAGCGAAGTCGCCATGTGAGACTCACGCTCGAATCGCTCTTGGAATCGCGTGTCTGCGGTCAAGCTCGAGCTCAGGAGCTTGAGCGCGACGGTCCGGCGCTCGCCGTGCTTTCGTGCGAGGTACACCTCTCCCATGCCGCCGCGGCCGAGCGGCCGCTCGATCTCGTAGCCGGCAATCATCGTTCCCGGCGTGAACTGTCCGAGCACGATGTCGTTTTACACCCGCCGCCCGAGCACCGCAACGTTTGCCGGGCGTGATGCACGGAGTCGAGTGCGATCGTGCGATCGCGGTTCGTCAGACTCGGACAGCCTCGGGTACGAGCGACCGAAGCGGGTACGGTTCCGCGGTGAGGGTCGTAGGCTTGCGACGTGGGTGAGTCCGTGGGCGGCGCCCTGTTCCTCGTGGTCGCGTCGGACCCGACCGAGGAGCGCCTCGACGTTGGGGAACGCCTCCTCGTCGGACGGGATGGAGAGGTGACGTCGCTGCACCCGGATCCCGAGCTCTCGCGACGTCATGCCCTGATCACACGCCGTCCTGACGGCTCGCTGGGGATCGAAGATCTCGGCTCTGCCAACGGTACCTTCGTCAACGGGGAGCGCCTGCACCAGCCCGCGACTCTTCGTGAAGGTGACAGGATCCGAGTCGGTAGCGCGACGCTCGAGGTTCGTCGCGACGGGTGCGGTGTGCGAACGGACGGACGTGGCAGCTCCGGCGCTCCCGACGTCGCGGGGACGACACCGCGACCGATCGATCAAGCGGGTTCTCCGACCGCGGTGCGGCGACTGCACCTGCCTGTCCACACGCTGCCCGCGGTGCTCGTCCACGAGACGGTGACAATTCCAGTCCCCTCCGGGGGACTCGCGATCGGACGACAGTCGGGCAGCGACATCGTCGTCGAGACCGAACGTGCGTCGCGTCGCCACGCATACGTCGGCCTCTCCGACGGTCGCCACTATGTCGCCGACCTGCGCTCGGTCAACGGAACATCCTTGAACGGCGAGCTCCTCGTCGGGGAGGCCCGATGGCTCAGCCCAGGAGACACGATCACCGTGGGAGGTGAGGAGATCCGGTTTCTCATCGCCCGAGGTGCGCAGCGCGAAGCCGACCTCTTTCTCGATCCCGGTGTTCAGCTCGTTCGCTTCGACGGAGTACGGCTCACTATCGGCCGTGACGGATCCAACGACGTCCACCTCGATTCACCGACGATCTCGCGGTTCCATGCCGAGGTGGTCGCGATCGGAGGCGCACTCGAGCTGCGCGACCTCGGGTCGCAGAACGGCACGCGACTCGACGGTCAGCGTGTCGTGAGCGGCACCGTCCGAGTCGGCTCCGAGATCAGCATCGGACCGTTTCGACTGATCTACGACGGCGTTGCGTTCGTGAAGCGCGATGACCGGGGTGCACTGCGCCTGGACTCCCATGCCGTCTCGGTAGCCGTGCGAGACAAAGTGATTCTCGAGCCGACGTCACTCAGCATCCAGCCCGGCGAGCTCGTCGTCGTCATCGGAGAGAGCGGCTCAGGAAAGACGACGCTGCTGCGCGTTCTGGCAGGAGTCACTCGACCTTCGACCGGGAGGGTCCTGGTAAACGGCGAGCCCGTCGACGGCCGCCTCACGGATCTCGGCTACCTGCCGCAGGACGAGATCGTTCACCCGCGGCTGAATGTCGCCGAATCGCTTCGGTATTCCGCGCGGCTGCGGCTTCCTCCTGACGCATCGCCGGAGGAGATCCACCTCGCGGTCTCGCGCGCGCTCGACGACACGGGCCTCCAGGAACACGCCGAGACCAGAATCGGCTCGCTCTCCGGCGGCCAGCGGAAACGCGTCGGACTCGCAACGGAGCTCCTCGGGAGCCCCGGACTGCTGTTCCTGGACGAGCCGACGACGGGGCTCGACCCGAGCCTCGAAACTCGGATGATGGAGCTCTTTCGCGAGCTGGCGGCTGTGGGAAGCCATGCACTCCTCGTCGTTACGCACGCAACGAAGAACCTCGACCTCGCGGATCGGCTATGCATCATGGGACGCGGCGGAATCGCCTGCTTCGTCGGGTCTCCGGAGGATGCTCGCGCGTTCTTCGGCGTTCGGAGCTTCGACGACGTCTACAACATGCTCGACCGACACCGCCCGGAGGAGTGGCGGCAGTCCTACGAGGCAGCACGTCCCCGTCCGGCGCCCACGCCCACCACCCCCGAACCGGTGGAGTCCGCCGGGCCGAAACGCCCAGTCGGGCGACACCCGGGAGCCGGCTGGCTGCAGAGCCGCGTCCTCACACGGCGGTACCTGACGGTCTTCGTCCGCGATCGTCGCAATCTGCTCATCCTGCTCCTGCAAGCGCCGTTCATAGGACTCGCGATCAGCCTGCTGTTCGCTCCCGATGTCTTCAGGCCCCCGGGAGAGGGCTCGCCATCGTCCGCAACGCAGTTGCTCTTCGTTCTCGTCGTGAGCATGGCGTGGCTCGGGACCATCTCGAGCGTGCGCGAGGTCATCAAGGAAAGGACGGTCTACACCCGCGAACGAGCCGTCGGTGTCGGCGTCGGCGCGTACCTCGTCTCGAAGCTTTCCGTGCTCGCGCCGCTCGTTGCGATACAGGCCGCGCTCCTGGCGCTGTTCGTCTTCGTTCTCCAGCCGCTGAATGAGGAGTGGTTCGTGTACGTGCAACTGATGGTCGTGCTGGCGCTCACCGGCCTCGTGGCCGTGGGGATGGGGCTATCGATCTCGTCGCTCGTTCGCACCGAGGAGCAAGCCATGACCCTCATCCCGATCGCGATGATCCTCCTTCTCCTGTTCGGCGGCGCTCTTGTGACGGTACGGGACATGGGAACCGTGGTCGCCGGTCTGTCGACCGTGATCTTCTCGCGCTGGGCATTTGCCGGGGCGGGCGAGGTCATAGACATGAACGAACGAATCGAGTCAGACTCGGTGTTCAGCATGAGCAACCCGTACGGCCTCTCGTTCTTCGACGTTCCGTTCGGTCTCACTGTGGCGACGCTCTTGCTCTTCGTCGCCGTCTTCGTCACGGCGACTGTCGCGCTCCTCGCTCGCAGGGGATGACGCCCTCGTCGAGGCGAGGTCGACACATTCGAACCAACGTCATTAGTCGCGGCAGCCAGGTTCGGTCACACACGGGAAGGGAGCGGTCATGCCGAAGTCGCTCTTGATCGGTATGGGTTTCGTCGGTGCGGTCTCAGTCAATCCTCGGGGCGACTCGGACCGAGCCCGCAGAGGCATTCGACCGCCGTCCTGTCGTGCTCTCCGGCCTCACACCGGACAGTTGGGGGCAATCCATCACGAACCCCCAGAGCAGCCTGCGCTCCCGCTACGACGGCATCACACTCGTGTTCTGCACCGGAGTCATCATGGCCGGATACCGGAAGGACTCCTCTTGGCTCCATGGCACGACGCGCTACTGGGACAAGCTCGCGTGTGCTGGCACGTCCACATCGGGGAGCGAGTTCGCGCTGGTCTACGACCACAAGAATCGCAGCGCCGAGGGCTGGAAGATCTACCGACTCCGAGGAATATCGATCGGGGGGCTTGCGCGGCTGACCGAGGCGGGTTCGCTCCCGAAGTCGTCTGCTACGCGTCGGAAGGCGGTGGAGAAGCGACCATCGACTTCGTGCGGAAGCCGATCGTGAGCTTGCGCCGCGGCGGCGTGTCTACCTTCCCCGCTTGCACGCGCTGCTCGTCGAGTTCCTCCACGTAGATCTCCGCCCGGAGCCAGCCGGCGACGGCTCCCGCTCGGAGATCCGGCGGGCGGCCGTCGTCGGCGCGTACGACGACGACACGGCGGAACTCGTCCGCGAGCGTGGCATCGGCGTCGCTCAGCACGGCACAAATCTCCTCGACGACCGCGTCGATCTCGTTGTCCACGGCCTCGAGGTCGGACTCGTCGCGGGGAATCCGCGTCGCGTTGAGGAGCTCGTCCGCGATCCCCGTGAGGCGGATGAGTCGCTTGCGTTCCCCCCAGGCGAGGGCCATCTGCCGAGTGTAGAGCACTCCCGGCGGAGACCCAAACGCAACGGATGAGTGCCTCTAGCGAGGCTCCAGTGACCCTCTAGCGCCGAGGAGCATTCTCCGGACAACCGGATCGCACGAAGCGATCCAGACCACAGGAGGAAACCATGCCACGCATCCGCTTCGACAAGACCGACAAGGCGACCGACGTCGCCGAAGACGGAACCCGCAGAGGCCAGAAACGTCCGTAGCACCCGCAGGAACCAGCACGAGCCCGAGGTCGCGGCCGCGCACTGCGGCGGCCGCGGCCTTCGCTCGTCTCAGCGCCGGAGAAGCTCTTCCGGAACCTGCTCAATCGTCGTGAGCGACCTCGCAGGACGGAGATCCGACGCGTGGAACTCCCCCGAGAACTCGCGGGCGAG
>JBGSXQ010000022.1:0-3527 GCA_041751315.1 Gaiellaceae bacterium
GAGCTGATCCTCTGACGTGACGGGGGGACGAGCGCCGACCGCCGCCGCCGAGCCGGTCGAGGCGCGCGTCCACGCGCTGCGCGCAGCCTAGAACCGCCTCATCGCGACAAGGCGGCTCTCGTCGGCGTGGTCGACCTGGAGCGTCGTGTGGTCGATCCCGAACTCGTCGTGGAGCATGCGCTCGAGCTCGCGGCGGCGGCCGTGACAGTCCTCCCCTGGCCGGACGAGCACGTGCGCCGACAGCGCTGGAAAGCCGGACGTAATCGTCCAGACGTGAAGGTCGTGCACCTCGACGACGCCCGGCGCTGATGCGAGGCGCCTCCCGAGCGCATCTCCATCGACGCCTCGCGGGGTGGACTCGAGCAGGATCGCCGTCGAGTCGCGCAGGATCGACCACGAGCTCGCGAGCACGAGCACCCCGATCAGGATGCTCACGAGTGGATCGGCCTCGACCCAGCCGGTCGTGAGGATCACCACGGCCGCGACGGCGACTCCCACCGAGCCGAGGAGGTCTGCGAGAACGTGCCGGAAGGCAGCCTCCGCATTGAGGCCCTCGCCGCGAGCTCGGTAGAGAACGAGGCCCGCCGCGACGTTCACCGCCATCCCCACGAGCGCGATGGCGAGCATCCACCCGCCGAGCACGTCGCCCGGATCGCCGAGCCGCACCGCAGCCTCGACGAAGATCCATATCGCGAGCGCGACGAGCAGGACGCCGTTCGCGAGCGCGGCGAGAACCTCCGCGCGCTTGTAGCCGAACGTGCGCTCGGGCGTCGACGGCCTGCCGGCGAGCCACACGGCCGCCAATGCGAGCGCGAGCGCGACGTTGTCGGACAGCATGTGGACCGCGTCGGCGAGGAGCGCGAGGCTCCCTGCAACCACACCGCCGACCACCTCGACCGCCGTGTAGGAGGCAGTCAGGGCGAGCGCGACGGTGAGCGCGCGACGGCTCGCTCCCCGTGCATGGTCGTGATCGTGCGCCATCTCCAGCCTCACCCTGCCACAAGCCCCTGTTCAGAAAGTCGGCTCGAAAACGGTGGCATCATTACGGCGTGCGCATCCGGCTCTTCGCAACCGTCGTGGTGGTCTCGCTCGCCGCGGCCGCTTCGGTGGTCGCGGTCGCAAGCACCGGCCAGGCTGCCGGTCTGCCCTCGTACACCAAGGGGTACGCGAAGTGGCCGAAGCTCAACCGCAAGCCGATTCGCAACGAGGATCCACGCACCGGCCACCCGGGCATCAAGAACGTCTACGTGAGCAAGCGCAAGCGCGGGAAGGCGTATCCGAACGGAACGGTCGTCGTGAAGACGATCGTCGACGCCGGCACGAAATTCGTCAGCAAGGTCGCCGTGATGCGTAAGCGGAACGGCAAGTGGCAGTACATCGAGTACACGCGCTCGAACCCGAAGAAGCGGTACACGATCCTCGCTCAGGGCGCGCTCTGCCAGGGCTGCCACGCACAGGTGCGCTCGAACGACTACGTCTTCACGAAGTAGTCGCGCGAAAGACAGGTGCGATGCTTCAGCACAGGTGCGCCGCTATGGCGGCGCACCGCGCGAACAGTTCTCAGGTCGCGTACTTCTTGCGTCGCCAGGTCATGAACAGGGCCATGATCCCACCGATGATCATGATCAGGCCGATGATGATCCCGACGAAGTTCAGGAAGTAGGCGAAGAGGATCCCGGCGACGATGAGGCCGAGTCCGACGATGTTGACGGGCAGCTTGTCCATGGCCCGCATATTCGTCCGCGGGTGGCGGAATTCCTCCCCCGCCCGCGTGTCCCTCAGTCGGGCCGAACGCGCCTGAAGGCCTCGATCGCCCGCTCGAGATGCTCCTGCTCCAGCGCGGCGGACATCTGCACTCGGATACGAGCCGTCCCCTCCGGCACGACCGGGAAGCCGAACCCGGTGACGAACACACCCTCGTCGAGGAGCCGCGACGACAGCGCCATCGCGTCGGCGGTCTCGCCGATGATGACCGGGACGATCGCTGCCTCGCCGTCGAGCGGCGCGTACCCGGACTCGGCCAGCATTCCGCGGAAGGCCTCCGTCTTCTCGCGGAGCCGCATCAACAACTCGGGCTGCTCGAGCATGAGCTCGATCGCGCGGAGCGCACTGCACGCCACCGTCGGCGGGAGCGCGTTCGAGAAGAGCTGCGGACGCGAGCGCTGCGCGAGGACGTCGCAGACCTCCTCCGACGCCGCGACGTAGCCTCCGGCGGCGCCGCCCAGCGCCTTTCCGAGCGTGCCCGTGATGACGTCGACCTCGCCTAGGAGGCCGAAGTGCTCGACGGTTCCGCGCCCGGTGTCTCCGAGCACGCCGACGCCGTGGGAGTCGTCGACGATGACGACCGCGTCGTGCTCGCGCGCCAGCTCCACGATCTCGGGGAGCTTCGCGAGGTCTCCCTCCATCGAGAAGACGCCGTCCGTGACGATGAGCTTGCGCGCATCGCGCGGCGCGGCCGTGAGCCCGTCGCGCAGCGCATTCATGTCCGAGTGCGGATAGATGACCTTCCCGCCCGGCCGCGAGAGGCGGATCGCGTCGATGAGGCTCGCGTGGTTGAGCTCGTCGGTGAGGATCACCGTCGTCTCGTCCGTAAGGCTCGGAATGCATGCTTCGTTCGCGTTCCAGCACGACACGTATGTGAGCGCGGCCTCGGTGCCGGAGAGATCCGCGAGCGCGCGCTCGAGCGCGAGGTGCGGCTCGAATGTCCCGCAGATGAAGCGCACGGACGCCGTCCCCGCCCCGTAGCGCTCGAGCCCGTCGATTCCCGCGCGGACGACTTCGGGATGCCCGGCTAGGCCGAGGTAGTTGTTCGACGAGAGGACGATCACCTCGCCCCGCCCGGCCACCTGCACTACGGGCCCCTGCGGCGACTCGAGTGTCAGGAAGCTCTTGTAGGTTCGCGCCTCGCGGAGCGCGTCGAGCTCCGCGCCGAGCTGGCGATCGAGCGTGGTCATGCCTCGAAAGGACAGGCGGGGGTCAGACCCGGGGTCAGACACCGGGCCACGTCCGTTCTTGTCACGTCGGGGCCCCGTTCGGTCGCAGGACGATCTTGCAGGCCTCACCCGACTCGAGGAGCGAGAACGCCTCCTCGTAGCTCTCGAGCGGCAACTCGGCGGTGATGAGCGGCCGCAGATCGACGACGCCGTGCTCGAGGAGCCAGCGGGTCGTGTACCAGGTCTCCCAGATCTCCCGGCCGTTGACGGCGCTCACCGTGAGGTTCTTGAAGATGAGCGACTCGGCGATGTCGATCGTCGCCGGGCGCGAGGGGATGCCGAAGAGAACGACGTTTCCGCCGTGCCGCACGATCCCGAAAGCGTCCTCGATCGCGCGCAGCGCGCCCGACATCTCGAAGACGACGCCGACCCCGACCCCCTCGTTCTGCTCGACGAACCAGGCAGCGACGTCATCGACCTCGTCGACGTTCACGACCGCCTCGGCCCCGAGCCGGCGCGCCAGCTCGAGCCGGAACGGGACGTGGTCGGATGCGAACAGCCGGCCGGCACCGAACGCCTTGGCGATCGCGATCG
>JBGSXQ010000023.1:0-3857 GCA_041751315.1 Gaiellaceae bacterium
CGGCGATCCCAGCCGCCAGTCCCGGCTTCCGACTCGGGATCGAGGGCGAGCACGGTGAGCACCTCCACCTTCCGTCCGCCACGCGCCCACCTCGCCATCGAGGCGCCGAGCGACAGAACCGCGTCGTCGGAGTGGGGGGAGACGACGACGATGGGATCTGCGGGCAGCACGAGTGCTTATGATCGCGGCCTTGACCGGCTGGCGACGATTCGTGCCCGCGAGCGTTCGCCGCCCGCTTCGTCCCGTCCGCCAGAAGGTCGTCGACTGGCGCCGCTCGCGGCCGCCGAAGCTCGGGGATCTTCGTCGCGTCACGCCTATCGACCCGAACTGGGGATTCGAGCGCGGGACGCCGATCGACCGCGTGTACGTCGAGCGCTTCGTCGGCGGGCACGCAGCGGACATCCGCGGCCGCGTACTCGAGATCGCGGCGCCCGACTACACGACGAGGTTCGGACGGGAGATCCAACGCGTCGACATCCTCATGGCGACCGAGGGCAATCCCGAGGCGACGATCGTCGGCGACCTCGCGAACGCGCCGCACATACCGGACAACTCGTTCGACTGCGCGATCGTCACCCAGACGCTGCAGTTCGTCTACGACGTGCGGTCGGCCCTCGCGACGTTGCATCGGATCCTCGCCTCCGGCGGAGTGCTCATCGCCACCGTCCCGGGACTCACAAAGATCTCGCGCATCGAGGACGAGCAGTTCGGCGAGTGGTGGCACTACACGGGCCGCTCGGCGCGCAGGCTCGCCGAAGAGGCCTTCGGTGAGGGCAACGTCGACGTGGCGACGTACGGCAACGTCCTCACCGCGGCCGGGTTCCTCTACGGGCTCGGAGCCTCCGACCTCACTACCGACGAGGTCGAGGCGCACGACCCGCTGTACGAGGTCATCATCGGCCTGCGAGCCGTGAAAGCTCCCTAGCCACGCCGGAGCACGCGCTTGGCGGGGCCGGACAGCTTGCGGTAGACGCGGTTCGGGATGCCCCCCTCGACTGAGGCAAGCCGGTGCTCGAGCTCGTCGAGCCGTCGCTGCAGCCGGACGACGTCGGCCTCGCCGAGCACGGCCGCCTCGACAGCGTACGTCGCCTCGTCCACGAGTGTCGGCGTCTCGAGCTCGAGTGGGCCGCTCCCGGTTTCGAGTTCCCGAAGCGCGTCGCGCAGCCTCGTGTCGACGACGAGCCGTCCCGCGGCGACGCCGCGCTCGACCTCGTCGTCCGGAACGACCTGTGCCGCGTAGTAGTCGGCGATCGTCCCAGTCTCGAGCGCCTCGAACATCTGCGCGTGGTACGCCGTCGGCGTCCTCGCGATGTGCTTCCACGCGTTTCCCTGCAGCCGCGCCTTGTGCTCGCACTGGGCAAGCGAGCGCAGCGGGAAGTGGAGGACCTCGACCGGGAACCAGCCGCGCAGGGGGTCGAAGGGGCTGTCGAGGACACCGTGGTTGCCGCGCGTGAGGCGGATCTCCGGGTGCCCGCGATGGATGACCTTGCGAATCGGCTTGTAGAGCGACGCGGGATCGTTGATAGGGGCGAGTGCCGAGAAGCGGACGGTGAGACGCTCCGCGAACGATCCTTCACCGTCGGGCCGCGGTGCGAACGTGCGGAGGAACGCGCCGACCGTGCCGTAGCGCGGCGGGATGGCGTCCAGCACCCGCGCCAGGGACGCCCCGCGCGGCCACCAGAACTCGTCGGCGTCGGAGTTGATCACCCAGTCGGCACCGAAGTCGGTCGCGGCGAGGCGGGCCATGCGCGTGACCCATTCGTCCTGGCGGAGGTCGTCTCCGGGCTCGTGGATCAGGTGGACGTGACCCTCGCGGGCGTAGCGCTCGAGCACATCCGTCGTCCCGTCGGACGAGCTGTTGTCCGTCGCCACGACGAAGTCGGCGCCGGCGTTCAGGTGGAAGGCGAGCCACTGCTCGATCACGTCGGCCTCGTCGCGAGCGAGCAGGGTCATGCCGAGAGTCATCGCGGCGGGAGTGTACGCAGGGCCGAGAGACGATCCTCGAGGGCCTCGACGCGCTGCTCGGTCCGTGGGATGGCATCGATCGAGGCGAGCACTGAGGCCTCCGCGGCGAAGATCGCCGCCTCGTCGACGTCCGGCATTGGGAACGACAGGCGCGGCTCTACAGTCGGCAGGCGGAACGAGCCGTCGTCGGGTCGCAGCGTACGCAGTGCGTCTCGTACACGCGTATCGACGGCGAGCGTCCCCTCGGTCAAGCCCTGCTCGAGAGCCCAGTCGGTCACGACGTGCTCCGTGAAGAACTCGTCGAGCCGCCCTTCGTGGTAGGCCGTGTCCAACCTGATCTGGTGCTCTGTCACCTCGTCGTTCGGGCTACGGCGCCAGCCCCCGCGCGCCTTGCAGGCGATCTGCTCGACGGAGCGCAAGGAGAAGTGGAGCACCTCGATGGGATGCCAGCCGCGCAGCGGCTCCAGTCCCGTTCCCGCGGCGTTGTGGTTCCCCCGCTCGATCTCCACCTCGGGATGCGCTCGGTGCGCGACCTTCTGATGCGCGTGATAGATCGTCGTCTTGTCTCCCGGGAACGCCGGAGCGCTGAGCCGCACGGTCATCCGCTCGGCGAAGGGCTCGTCTGCGACCGGACGAGGGAGGAAGTGCCGCCAACATCCGCGCACCACGCCGTACCGCTCCGGCACGAGCGCAAGCACGTCCGCGAGAGTGCCGCCGCGCGGCCACCAGAACTCGTCCGCGTCGGCGTTGATCACCCAGTCGGCGCCGAAGTCCGTTGCTGCCATCCGCGCCATCCGCGTGACCCACTCCTGCTGGCGCATGTCGTCACCGTCCTCGCGGAGGAGATGGAGGTACCCGGCACGCTCATAGCGCTCAAGGATCTCGGTCGTCCCGTCGTCCGACTTATTGTCGGTCGCGACGACGAAGTTGACTCCGGCATTGAGGTGGAACGCCAGCTGCGCGTCGACGATGTCAGCCTCGTTCCGTGCGAGCAGGGTCATGACGAGCTTCACGCCTGTTCGCCTCTAGGCGCGAGGAGCCCCGCCGCCGCGAGCAGGAGAAACGCCGGCACGACGGCGGCGGAATACTCGGCGGCGGCGGGAACGGCAAGCGCGGTGGCCGCGAGGACGAGCAGTACCGCCGCAGCGAGCACGAGCGGCGTCCCCACGTTGTGCGGGCGGCGAACGGCGATGGCGACCAGTCCGAGCCCGAGCCACAGGACCGGGCGCGGGAACCAGCGGGAGGCACGATTGACCCACTCTCCGAGCTCGCTGCTAGCACCACGGTTAGAGAAGCGACCGAGCACATCGGCGACGCGACGGTTCATCCGGTCGAGGTGCGCCGCGTCGTTCGGGTCATCCGCCACGATCTCGTGGTCGGTTGCCGATATCCAGACTTCACGAAAGCGGCCGTCTGGCGTCGTGATGAACGCGGAGACACTCGCCGACGGGATGGGCTGACCCTCGCTGGGCTCCGGCAGTTCGCCCGCTTGTACGAGGTGCCGCGTGGACGCCGTCGCGGCCGCGTCGGCCTCGGGCAGGAACAGCGGCCACCACAGAAGTCGCCAGCCGTCCAACGCGACCCCACGCGCGTATGCCCCCGGATGCCCCAGCACCGCTTCGCGACCGACGCGGGCAAGCATGGCGTGATCGGAATTCCAGCCCCAGGTTCGATCCGACAACGAAATCAGGTCCTCGTGCACGCGAGCGCTCCCAGACGAGAAGAACGCGTCGAGGTCGATCCCGTACGAGCGATACGGCTCGCGCGGCAGCAGGTCGTCCTCGACCGCGCGCGCGAGCTCGCGCGTCGCGTCTCCGTTGGACGGCTCCACGATCCGGTCGACGACGAAGGCGCGGAAGAGGGGCAGCGAGTAACCCCCTCCGCGGACGACC
>JBGSXQ010000024.1:0-5105 GCA_041751315.1 Gaiellaceae bacterium
GATTCGGAACTCGCCGCGCGCAACCACGACCGCGCGGCCGCCGCAGAAGACGCGAACGATCTCGCCTCCCGCGCCGTCGGCTCGGGCGAAGAGCGTGGACGGCCGCCCGATCTCCGTGCCCTGGGAGATCTCGATCCAGTCGCCCCATTCCGCGCGTGAGTGCCGGCAGAGATGGCATGCGATCGGCCCGGCAGCAGACCCCGTCGCAGCGTCCTCGCCGTGTGGCCAGAACATGCGCGATTTCCAGCGAGCCCCCTCACCGGCGATGCAGTTCACGCCGGTGACGCCGAAACTGGCGATCGCCGAACGCTCCGGCGTGAGTGCGGCAACCGCCTGCTCGCTCGCGAGCGTCACGACGATGTGGGTCGCACCGTTGTCGTACAGCTCCACGGGGAGCTCCGATCGCTCGAGCCCGAGCACGGAGAGCAGCGCAGCGGCGTCGCGGTGGAGCTGCACCGTCGGGACAGGCTGCTCCATGCGTCCGAACACGAGCGCACCCGACTCGTCCCGGTCGATCTCGACGGGAACGATCCCGGAGCCGGTCTCGAGCTCGATGACGGCTCGCTGGAGCGGCTGCGCGAGCACCCACGCGGTACCGAGGACGGGGTGACCTGCGAACGGCATCTCCTCGTCGGGGTTGAAGATGCGGACGCGAGCCGTCCCTCCCGCGGTGGCGGGAAGCACGAAGGTCGTCTCCGAGAACCCGATCTCGAGCGCGAGCGCCTGCATCGTCTCCGTGTCGATGCCGCGCGCGTCCGTGAAGACCGCGAGCTGATTCCCGGCAAGCGCAGTGTCGGTGAAGACGTCGACAACGACGTAGCGCAGCGTCGGCACCGCGGCACCCTATCGCCGGTTGGCGCATATCGTCCCGAGCCGTGCCTCCCGCCATCGTCGTCTCCGATCTGCGCAAGTCGTACGGCGCCACCGACGCGCTGCGCGGGATCAGCTTCGAGGTCGGCGAGGGCGAGGTGTTCGGTCTCCTCGGGCCGAACGGCGCCGGCAAGACGACGACAGTCGAGATCCTCGAGGGATATCGCGCGCGCGACGGGGGCGACGCGAGTGTCCTCGGACATGACCCGAGCGCAGCGCCGAAAGCTCTCCGCGAGCGGATCGGCGTCGTGCTCCAGCACTCGGAGCTCAGTCCCAACCTGACGGTGCGCGAGACCCACGAGCTCTTCGCCGGCTACTACGCCGAACCGCGCGACGTCGACGAGGTGATCGGGCTCGTCGGCCTCGCGGAGAAGCGCGACGCGCGCGTGAAGACGCTCTCGGGAGGTCAGAAGCGACGGCTCGACCTCGGTGTGGCGCTCGTCGGCGACCCAGATCTCGTCTTTCTCGACGAGCCGACGACGGGGTTCGATCCGGCGGCGAGACGTGCTGCCTGGGACATGATCCGCGCGCTCCGCGAGCTCGGGACGACGATCCTCCTCACCACCCACTACCTCGACGAGGCGCAACAGCTGGCAGACCGGGTCGCGGTTCTCCGAGACGGTGAGATCGTGAGACAGGGGACACCGGCCGAGCTCATCGGCGACTCCGGTCTGACCGAGATTCGATACAGGCGCGCCGGAGAGCTCGTCGTCGTGGAGACGGCCGATCCGACCGGAGTGCTCAACGAGCTCACGGGTGCGGCGCTGTCGGACGGTCAGCCTCTCGAGCAGCTCGAGGTACGCAGGCCGACGCTCGAGGACGTGTATCTCGAGCTCGTGGGCGAGGAGGACGTGTGACGACGCTCGTTCATCAGTTTCGCTTCGAGCAGAAGCTCTTCTGGCGCAGTCGCGAAGCAGCCGTCTTCATCTTCGTGTTCCCGCTGCTGCTGTACGCCTTGCTCGGCTCGGTGTACGGCAACGAGATCGACGGCGTGCCGGCGGTCGACGTGCTGCTCGCAGGGCTCTTCGGCTACGGCGCCGCGAACACGGCGTTAGCCGGCCTCGCGATCATCCTCGTGGGGCGCCGGGAGTCCGGCGTACTCAAGCGGCTGCGCGCGACTCCTCTGCGCCCGGAGATCTACCTGGGTGCCGTCCTGCTCTCGACGCTCGTCACGTTCGCGCTCCAGTCGCTGGCGCTGCTCGGCCTCGGAGGGCTCGCGTTCGATGCGAGCATGCCCGAGAACTGGCTCGGCTTCGCGGGGGCGATCGTGCTCGGCGTCGCGTGCTTCGCCGGGATCGGTGTCGGCGCGGCATCCGTGATCCGCTCGGCCGAAGGTGTCTCCGCCGTCGTCAACGTCGTCGTGCTGCCCATGGCGTTCCTCTCGGGATCCTTCGGCCCGACGCAGGACTTCCCCGCCGTCCTGCAGGCAATCGCCGACGTTCTTCCGCTCACGTACTTCCTGCGGATCGTCAACGGCGTCTATCTCGACGGGGAGTCCCTCTTCGCCGATCCCACCGCGCTCGCGATCGTCCTCGCGTGGGGAGTCGCGGGCGGGGTCGTCGCCCTGCGGCGCTTCGGCTGGATGCCCCGGGAGCGCTAGCGCGCTAGCGGTTGCTGAGCATCGAGAGGTAGTACAGGAGCACGGCGACCGCGGCGAGGGCGGCGGCGACGTACGTCCAGGCGGCGGCGTTGAGAGTCGCCTTCACGCCGCCGGCCTCGTTGGAGGCGACGAGCCCGAGGTCGTGCAGCTGCTGATTCGCCCGCCGAGAGGCGTCGAACTCGACCGGAAGCGTGACGAACTGGAACAGCACCGCGACCGAGTAGAGCGCGATCGCGATCCAGATGAAGCCGAGGATGTTGAGGAAGATCCCGCCGAGCAGGAACAGCATCCAGATGTTCGAGGCGAACTGCACCGCTGGGAACATCGCGCTACGGAAGCGGAAGAACGAGTACGACTTCGCGTGCTGAAGCGCGTGGCCGACCTCATGGGCCGCGACCGCGGTCGAGGCCACCGACACGCCCTGGTAGACGTACGGCGAGAGGTGGACGGAGCGGCTGCGCGGGTCGTAATGATCCGAGAGCTGTCCGGGGGTCTCTTCGATCGGCACCTCGTCGAGCCCATTGGCGTCGAGAACGCGACGGGCGACCTGAGCGCCGGTCATGCCGTTGGCAACCGGTACCTCGAGGTTCTTCGCGAACGTGGACTTCACACGATGCTGGGCCCAGAAGCCCAGGATCATCGGCGCGATGAAGAAGAGAAGGAATGCTTGCACGGGGAGTGATGGTAACGGTCGCCCTCGGTCCCCCGGCAGGGGTTCGCGAGCGACTACGCGTGTTCTTAACTGACTGCGTGTGACGCCCGATCGCCGCGACGACGACGAGAGGGTCTCGTGCCGAAGGCCGCAGCGAGCTCCTCGACGCTTCGTCGTCCGCTCGTCCTGCGGAGCAGAGACCCGGATCGCCGGCGCTACCCTTGCCGCGCGCCCCCGTAGCTCAGTGGATAGAGCAGTGGTTTCCTAAACCACGTGCGCATGTTCGATTCATGCCGGGGGCACTGTTCGGCGCGATCGCTCGTGCACCTCGGACGCGCGAGATCGTGGCGTCGACCATCTAGGGCAGCCAGCGGCCGTAGGCCACGCGCTCCTCCTTGCCGAAGCGGGCGTAGGCCTCTTCGGGCTCGGACGTCTCGTCGGTCACGCTCGCGCCGTACTTCGCGGCCGCCTCGCTCACGGGATAGACGACCTCGAAGCCTCCTGCGCGGCTGCCGGTCATGACGATGACGCAGGGCCCGTTGCCGGCTCCGACGAAGACGTGCCGCGTCCACGGCGGGGAATGGAAGAAGTCCCAGGCCTTCAGGCGGCGCTCCTCACCTTCGACCACCAGCACGCACTCGCCGGAGACGACCAGAAAGTCCTCCTGGCCAGACTCGCCGTGGTACATCCCGTTCCGCTGGCCGGGCATGAGAACCTGGATGCGAAACCTGAGCTGCGCCCATTCCTGCCGGCCTTCGAAGTCCGTGTCCCGCCCGCGTTCTTCACTCTCGATCCACGAGACGTCGCGGGCGCTGAGCACGAACCACCCCTCGCCTTCGGGGACGAGCCCGGCATCCGTCTTGCTCATGATCGCCTCGGGGACCGAGTCAGCCACGGGCGGACGGGTACCGAACGGCGCTCATGCCGGAGCGAGGCTGCGTGCCTTGCGCGAGGCCGCTGTCTGCCGTTTCTGCGCCGAAAGCTCGAGCTTGCGGAGCCGCACGTTGACGGGTGTCACCTCGACGCACTCGTCGTCGGCGACGAACTCGAGTGCCTGCTCGAGCGACATCGGTCGGGGGGGGATGAGCCGCACGAGCTCGTCCGCCGACGCGGAGCGCATGTTCGAGAGCTTGCGCTCCTTCGTCGCGTTCACGTCGAGGTCGCCGGCGCGCGCGTTCTCACCGACGATCATCCCCTCATAGACCTCGACGCCGGGGGAGACGAACATGTGGCCGCGCTCCTGGAGGTTGAGCAGAGCGAACGACGTCGAGGGCCCTCGACGATCCGAGACGAGACTTCCCGTGGGACGCGTCCGAAGCTCCCCGTGCCACGGCTCGTAGCCGTGGAAGACGTGGTGGAGGATCCCGGTCCCGCGCGTCTCGGTGATGAACTCGGTGCGGAAGCCGATGAGGCCGCGCGCGGGGACGAGGTACTCCATGCGCACCCAGCCCGTCTTGTGGTTGACGAGCTGCTCCATCCGCCCCTTGCGCAGCGCGAGGAGCTGGGTGATGACCCCGACGTACTCCTCCGGCGCGTCGATGGAGACGCGCTCGACCGGCTCGTGCAGCCTCCCGTCGATCTCGCGCGTGACGACCTGGGGCTTGCCGACGGACAGCTCGAAACCCTCGCGGCGCATCTGCTCGACGAGCACCGCGAGCTGAAGCTCACCCCGTCCCTGAACCTCCCAGGCGTCGGGGCGCTCGGTGGGAAGCAGCCGGAGCGAGACGTTGCCGACGAGCTCCTGGTCGAGGCGCGCCCGGATCATGCTCGCGGTGAGGCGGTCGCCGTCCTGGCCCGAGAGCGGCGAGGTGTTGATGCCGATCGTCATCGCGAGGCTCGGCTCGTCGACGCCGATCACGGGCAGCGGCCGCGGGTCGTCGGGATCGGCGAGCGTCTCGCCGATCGTCACGTCCGGCAAGCCGGCAACCGCGACGAGCTCTCCCGGCCCGGCCTCGTCAGCCTCCAGCCGGTCGAGCGCCTCGG
>JBGSXQ010000025.1:0-2429 GCA_041751315.1 Gaiellaceae bacterium
CCGACGTGGTCGCGTCCGCGCAGGCGTTTCACTGGTTCGACCACGACGACGCGCTGCCCGAGATCGCTCGCGTGCTTCGGCCTTCCGGCCGCATCGCGCTCGTCTGGAACTCGCGCGACGACCGCGACCCGTGGATGGCGCGCCTGTCCGCGCTCATCGGCAACGAGTCGATCCAGGAGTCCGACGTCGTGCCGGTGCTTGACTCGAGCGGCCTGTTCGGCCGCGTCGAGACCGCCGTCTTCGCGTTCGAGCAGGTGCTCGGCCGAGACGGCCTGCTCGATCTCGTGCTTTCGCGCAGCTACCTCGCGAAGCTGTCGCCGCCGGAGCGCGAGCCGGTGCTCGAGGCCGTGGGCGCGTTGTACGACGAGACGGCGACGCCCGAGGGCGTGCGACTCGCATACGTCACGGAGTGCTTCCGCGCCATGAAAGGGGCGACCTGATGGATCAACTTCCACGCCGGCTCCTGCATCTCGAGGGCTTCGCCGTTGCAGCGGGCGCCTTCGCGCTGTACTTCGACGCCGGCTTCGGCTGGCTGCTCCTCGTCGCACTGATCCTCGCGCCGGACCTCTCGATGCTCGGCTACATCGGCGGCCCGAGGCTCGGATCGCTGATCTACAACGCCGTGCACACGTGCATCGGCCCGGTTGGGCTGGGAGTCGCGGGTGTCGTCGGCGGCTACGAGGCCGCCGTGCAGATCGCGCTCATCTGGCTCGCGCACATCGGTCTCGACCGAGCGCTCGGGTACGGCCTCAAGTATCCGACGGGCTTCAAGGACACACACCTGCAGCGCGTTTGAGCTCAGGCGGAGACGAGAACGCGCATCTCGTCGATGCGACCGCGCGGCGCCGGCCGCGAATCTGCAGCAGGTACGTCGTCCGTCGCAAGGTAGAGCGTGATCGCCTCGACCACAGCTTCTCGCAGCTCGTCGAGGTCTCGACCAGACGCGAAGCAGCCCGGAAGCTCGGCCACCTCGGCCCAATAGCTCCCATCCTCTTCGTGTACGAGGACTCGGTACTCCCGCTCTGTCATCGACATCTCAGTCTAAACCCGCCTGCTTGAGAATGGCCGCGGTCAGGCTCTTTCCGTACGTTCGCCCTCCGTGGTGCGGCAGCGTGACGGGTCGATGGCCTTCCTTCTCCATCTTGACGACGTGTCTCCCGCCCCGCGTGGCACGCCATCCGTTCTTCTCGAGAAGCCGTCTGGCTCGTCGCTGGTCGAGGAGCTTCGGCCTCATATTGGGCGGTGGAGCGGCCGCTCAGGGAAGGAGGCGTCGTCCCCGACGCCGGCCCCACTCGGCGATGTCGTCCTCTCGCCAGGCGAAGGCTCGTCCGACGCGACCTGCTGCGGGCGGGAACTCCCGGTGCTGGCCGAGCTGGTAGACGCGAGTGCGACTGACACCGAGGCGGCGCGCGATCTCTGCGCGTGTCACGAGGCCGTTCTGCATGCGCCGACGGTAGCGCGCTCGAGCCCAGGTCGGAAGACGCTCTTTCGGCCGTGTCGCACGAGGACAGGTTCTGAAGAATCGGCTTGACAGGAGAACGTGTGTTCGTATAGAACATGTGTTCGGATGGTCGCGTGTCTCCTCATTCCGGGCTTCGAGTTGAGAGCCGCACTGCGCACACGGCCGCGGCTTGCCCTCGTCCCCGCCGCGCTCGCACCGGAAGCCGGGGAGGAGCCGCTCCTCGGGCCGGTGACGGCAGCGGCGGAGGCAGCGGGTGTGAACCCCGGGATGCGCCTTGGAGAGGCGCTCGCGACGTGCCCAGAACTCGTCCTCGTCGATCGCGATCCCGCTGCGGTGGAACGGGAGTGGGAGGGCGTTCTCCAACGCCTCGAAGATGCGGGCTTCGCGGTCGAGCCGGTCGAGCAGGGCGCGGTCGTGTTCGAGACACGCGGGGTGGAGCGACTCTACGGCGGGGTGCAGCCGGCCCTCGGACGCGCTCTCGCGGCGGTCGGCCCGACATGGGATCCGCGTATCGGCGCGGCGTCCAGGCGCTTCACCGCCCTCGCGGCGGCGAGCGTGGCGCGTCCCGGTCAGATCATCCTCGTCGCGTCGAAGGACGAGGAGTCGTTCCTCGAGCCACTTCCGCTCTCGCTGCTCCCGATGACCCCGAATCGCTACGCGGAGCTCGAAGGGCTCGGCCTGCGCTCGCTCGGAGATCTCGCGCAGCTTCCGAGTGGAGCGGTGGCGGAGCGGCTGGGAGTGGAGGGGAGAGATGCATGGCGGCTCGCCCAGGGCGGGCGCAAGGCGCGCGTGCGCGGGCGCAAGCCGGCCTCGGAGCTCGTCGAGGCGCTCACCTTCCCGGAAGCGATTGCGAACGAGCTCACGCTGCGACGAGCGCTCGGTTCTCTCCTCGAGCGCCTGCTCGCGCGTCCAGAACGGGCCGGGCGGCCGTTTCGAAAACTCGCGCTGGTCGCCCGGCTCGTCGACG
>JBGSXQ010000026.1:0-2740 GCA_041751315.1 Gaiellaceae bacterium
GCTCGCGGCGCGACTAGCGGCCGAGCCCGGCGTCGTCGAGCACGGTCTGTTCGGCCCGGAGCTCGTGTCCGACGTCGTGGTCGCGACCGGCGACCGGGTCGAAACTCGCAGAGTCGGTTAGCGCGCGCGGCTGTTCCCGAGCCAGAGGAGCGCGCTGCCGCTCCGATGGCGAAGCCGAGCGTGAGGGGTCGGCGAGCGACCGAACGGGTACCGGATACGAGTCGTTCAGCACGCGAGGCGGGCGACGACGTCGTCGCCCGCGAGCAGTATCAGGGAGCTCCCGTTCAGCGCATACGAGGTGACGCGCGCGAGCGCGTCGAGGAACGCGTGCTCGCGCGTCATCGCATCGTCGGCCCCGGCGATCAGCGTCGTGGCGAGCGGCCCGAAGCGCAGCTCGTCCTCGGCCAGCGAGAACGTCCCCATGATCCGGTTGAGGCCTCCGTACCCCGCGACGCGGGACTCCTCGAGGTCGAGCACCAGAGTGGGCGCCGGTGCGCCGATCTCGCCCTCGAGAGGCTCCCCTCCGAGTTCGACCAGCGTCTCGACCACTAGTGGCGCTCGATCAGCTCGACGCGGTAGTCGTCAGGATCCCTAACAAAGCAAATTCTGGAGCCGCCTTCTGAGACCTGGTACGGCGGCCGCTCGGGCTCGATGTCGTAGCCGTCCTTCAGAGCGGCGAGCGTGCCGTCGAGGTCGTCGACACCGATCGCGATGTGGCCGTAGGCCGTGCCCAGGTCGTAGGAGCGACCGTCGTGGTTGTAGGTCAGCTCGAGGACGTTCTCCGCGTCGCCAAGCGAGAAGAAATAGTTCGTCGCCTCGAGCTCGCCGTCTCTGACGATGTCCATGTCTCTCGAGAAAGTGAAGCCGAGTGCCTCGTAGAAGCCGCGGCTTCGCTCGGGATCGGTGATGCGAACCATGGTGTGCAGGAAGGTAGCCATGCACCGAGCCTACCCACGACGACCATCAGGTCGTTGGCCGCTTTTGCGCATGCCCTCTTGGAGTTACCACGATGCTGGTGCGGCCAGTCCGGCCCGCGCCAGTGATCGGGCATGTCACCCGTGCGGCCGATGCGAGTCTGTTACCCGGTAGTCGGCTCGCCTGCGTTGCCGTGAACCAACTCCTTGAAAGCGGTCTCGGCGCGGATCGGGTCGAAGTCGCTGTCCTCGGCGGCAAGCGAACGGAACGATTCCTTGCGGTCGATCACGAGCCGGAGATGCCTGATCGCGTCGTCTGTCCTACCGGCGAGGCTCTCGCAGCACGCCAGGTTGTAGAGCGGCCCAGCGTACTCGGGATGAGCTTCGATCAACTCGCGTCCCTGATCGGCGGCCTCGGCGTACTGGCCTGACGCGTAGAGATGGCGGAGCGGCATCCAGATCTCGCCGCCCTGGGCCTCGTACGCCTTCCCCGGAGTTCCGCCAACCGCGACGATCGTCGTCCCTGGCTCCTCACCGAACGCTGTCCGCCTGACGTCGGGGCGAACGAAGACGAGTGTGCCCGCGGGTGCATCCACCCGCTCGCCGTCGAGCTCGAACGTCGCGCGCCCGCGCTGGACGAGGTAAAGCTCCTCCTGCAGGTCATGCTCCTGTGACTCGTCGTGCTCGTTGATGAGCCGATCGCCCACCTGATGAGCCGTAAATGCATTGACGCCGAACGACGTGATGCCGAAGTGGAACCGGACGGGTCGCGAAGGGACGCGGCCGTCATCGATCTCGTCGATCTCGTCGATCCGCGCTACCGCGTAACCGCTCATTCGGCCGTCCTCTTGCAGGTCGGGACACCCTTGGGGCGCAGTCTAACGAGCGCCCCGGCACGGATCGGAGGACATCGCCGCGGCGACACCGTAGATGCTCGCCTGCCCGAGTGTGCGGGAGTGTCCCTTGAGCTTTCGCCCCCGAGCCGAGCAGGTTGCGTGTCCGAGCCTTGATGCGAGACGATCACTGCGCACGTCACTCACGAGTCGCCTGGCGGTCCCGGCAGATGTTCCAGAGCTGACGGCGCTCATGGATCAGGCGATCGCGCAGTTGCAGCGGGCCTTTCTCGACGATGCGCAGATCGCCTCCAGCAGGGCGATCATGGGGATCGACACGGAACTGATCGAGGACGGGACGTACTTCGTCGTTGAGTCGAACGCCGATACCGCCGGGTGCGGTGGCTGGAGCCGTCGCGCGACCCTCTATGGCGGCAATCAGACGCCGGGTCGTGACAGCAACCTGCTCGACCCGACGGTCGACCCGGCGCACGTTCGTGCCATGTACACGAATCCAGCCTACGCCCGACGTGGCGTGGGTCGACTTATCCTGTCACTTTGCGAGGCGGCTGCCGCGACTGAAGGGTTCACGCGTCTCGAGCTGATGTCCACGCTCTCAGGCGAGCCGCTCTACACCACGTACGGGTTCCGACCGCTCGAACGACTGGTTTGACGCAACCGGTCGAGCCGCCGTGCCCCTCGTGCGAATGGAGAAGCCCATCGACCCGAGCCTGCTCGGCTGACACCACCCCCAGGAGGCAGCGCTCGCCTGCGCCAGTGTTCCGCAATGACCCCCGACGCGCCGCATAGGAGTAATGTCGAGGCGTCTAGCGAGGAGGTTGGTGTGGCGACAGCAAGGTTCGTCAAGACGGGGATCACACCCGACGAGTACGACCAGATGCGCGAGAAGCTCGGTGTCGGCGACGCCCCACCGGCTGGGGGCGTGTTTCACGCGGCCGCGGTCGGCGAAGACGGGAAGATTCGAGTCTTCGA
>JBGSXQ010000027.1:0-7748 GCA_041751315.1 Gaiellaceae bacterium
GCTCGAGTGGGACGGTGGCGAAGTCACGTTCGCGGCGCTCGACAGGCGTACGGAGTCGCTCGCGCGCCATTTCCAGAAAGCGGTCGGGCCCGGTCGTCGGGTCGCCATCTACTGCGACAACCGCGTCGAGTGGGTCGAGTCGTACGTCGCAGCGCACAAGGCCGGGATCTCCGTCGTTCCGATCAACCACCGCTACCGGCAGCGCGAGGTGGAGCACATCCTGTCGGAATCGAGTGTCGACCTCGTCGTGCGCGACGAGACCGCACGAGACGACGCCGACGTTCAGCAGCTGCTCCGCCGTGTCGAGACACTCGACGTCGGCGAGGCGTTCGAGCGGGCCGCCACGTCCGGCCCGACCACCCTCGTCGAGCCGCGCGAGGCGACGGAGGACGTAATCGTCTACACGTCGGGTACGACAGCCCTGCCGAAGGGCGTGGTCTACACGCGGAACACACAGGTGACCTCCGTGTGGGTGCTGCAGATGGCGATCGGGTACGACCCGTCCGACCGACTGCTTCTCTTCACCCCGCTTGCCCATCGTGCGGCGCAGCCGCTCCTGCTCTGCGCGCTCTTTCAGGGCGCAACCACCTACCTGCTCGGCCGCTACAGCGCGCTGGGGCTCGCCGCTGCGGTGAACGAGCGCCGCATCACCGCCTTGACCGGCGTGCCTACCGCGTTACGCGATCTGCTCGGGCTTGTCCGCGAAGACGAGATCGAGCCGATGGCGAGCGTCCGCCACGTCCTCATGACGGGCGAGAGCGTCGGCGACGCGACGCTTCACGAGATCCTCGGTCTCTTCCCGAACGCGCGCTTCGGAACGGCGTACGGCAGCACCGAGGCAGGCCTGGTCACCTTTCTCGACCACGAGCACCAGCTCGAGCGGCCGCGCTCGTGCGGGCGAGCGCTACAGGGCGTCGAGGTGAGGCTGGTCGACGAGGACGGGCGTGACGTCGCTGTCGGCGAACCCGGCGAGATCGTCGTTCGCGGCGGTCAGCCGGGCACCTACACGGTTGCGGCCGGATACCTGGGGCCGGAAGGCGTCGAGCCGTTCACCGACGCGGGCGGGTGGTTCTCGACGGGGGACGTCGCGACGGTGGACGAGCAAGGTTTCTACTCGATCGTCGACCGCAAGAAGGACATGATCCTCTCCGGGGGGATGAACATCGCCTCCAAGGAGGTCGAGGAGATCGTGGCCTCACACCCCGACGTCCTGGAGGTGGCCGTGACGGGGGAGCCCGACGCGCGGTTCGGCGAGCGTGTCGTCGCCTGGGTCGTGCGCCGCCCGGACACGACCGTCGGCGAGCAAGAGATCGTCAGCCACGTCGCCACCCGCGCGGCGTCGTACAAGAAGCCGGGCGCCGTGAGGTTCGTCGATGCGCTTCCGCGCTCGCCGACCGGAAAGGTGCTCAAGCGGGCGCTGCACACGGACCTGACTGTCCTCGACGACACATAGGAGACCGATGAATCTCGACGAGCTCGTAGCGATCGACATCCACACCCACGCGAAGATCCCTCTCCGCGGAGACGAGGATCCGCTGACGCGCAAGCAGCGACTCGAAGCGTCGTCGATGTTCAAATCGGACGTCGACACGGCTGTCACCGTCGAGGACGTCGCTGCCTACTACCGAGAGCGGAAGATCGGAGCAGTCGTCTTCGGGGTCGACAGCGAAGCCGGGACGGGTGAGGTGCCCGTGTCGAATGAGGAGATCGCCGAGTTCGCGGCTGCGAACTCGGACGTGCTCATCCCCTTCGCCAGTATCGATCCGTGGAAGGGGAAGGCCGGTGCGCGCGAGGCGCGGAGGCTCATCGACGAGTACGGCGTTCGCGGGTTCAAGTTCCACCCGAGCATGCAGGCGTTCTTCCCCAACGACCGACACGCGTACGTCCTCTACGAAGCGATCGCCGAGGCTGGCCTGCCCGCGCTCTTTCACACGGGACAGAGCGGCATCGGCATGGGCCAACCAGGCGGGGGCGGCATACGTCTCAAGTACTCGAACCCGATCTACCTGGACGACGTTGCCGTCGACTTCCCCGAGATGCCCATCATCCTCGCCCATCCGTCCATGCCCTGGCAGGACGAAGCCATCGCCGTCGCCATGCACAAGCCACAGGTGTGCATCGACCTGTCGGGCTGGTCGCCGAAATACTTTCCGCCCCAGCTCGTGCATCACGCGAACACACTCCTCAAGCACAAGGTGCTGTTCGGGTCCGACTACCCGTTCATCACACCCGACAGATGGATCTCCGACTTCGAGCAGGCGGGCTTCCGTGACGAGGTGAAGCCGCTGATCCTCAAGGAGAACGCCATGCGTGTCCTCGGGCTCGACGGAGGGCAGGCCACATGAGCCCGATGCACTTCGAGGACTTCGAGGTGGGAGCGACGTTCTCGACCGGCGCCCGGACGATCACGGAGTCCGACGTCATGACGTTCGCCGGCGTGTCCGGAGACTGGAACCCGTTGCACGTCGACCGCGAGTTCTGCAAGGAAGGCGCGTTCGGCGAGCCGATCGCGCACGGGCTGCTCGTGCTCTCGGTCGCATCCGGCCTCGGCGTGCAGACCGGAATCTTCAGCGGTACGAACCTGGCGTTCCTCGGAATCGAGGATTGGCGCTTCGTGGGTGTCGTCAAGTTCGGCGACACCATTCGAATGGAGTCGACGGTGCTCGAGGCAAGGCCGACGAGCAAGCCGGGCCGAGGCCTCGTCCGAATCGGACAGGAGATCAAGAATCAGCGAGACGAAGTCGTGCAGAGTGGCGTGTTCGTCCAGCTGATGGCGTCGTGCGACACAGCCGTCGGGGTAGCCAGCTGATGGCTGGCGTCGAGGGGCGCTCCGTGGTGGTGACGGGTGCGGGCGGCGGTCTCGGCCGCAGTCACGCCCTCCTGCTCGCCCAGAACGGAGCGAAGGTCGTGGTCAACGATCTCGGCACTACCCTCGACGGCTCGGGCGACCAAACGGACGCTGCCCAGCTCGTCGTCGACGAGATCGTCGGCGCCGGCGGAGAAGCGGTCGCCAGCCGAGACGACGTCGCAACCGCCGACGGTGGCGCGGCGGTCGTGCAGCGCGCTCTCGACTCGTTCGGCCGCATCGACGGGGTCGTGAACAACGCGGGCATCCTGCGGGATCGCACATTCCACAAGATGTCCGGCGAGGAGTGGGACGCCGTCCTGAAGGTGCACCTGTACGGCGCGTTCAACGTCACCCGCGCCGCGATGCCTCACTTTCGCGAGCAGGAGTTCGGGCGAATCGTCGTGACGACGTCGGTCACCGGGCTGTACGGCAACTTCGGGCAGGCCAACTACGGCGCCGCGAAGCTCGGCCTCGTGGGGCTCGTGAACACGCTGGCCCTCGAGGGTCGCAAGCGGAACATCCTCGCGAATGCCGTATCGCCTCTCGCACGGACACGTATGTCCGTCGACATCCTCGGCGAGGAGTTCGGCCCCGCGTATGCCTCTGCTCTCGTTGCGTATCTCATGAGCGTCGAGTGCACGACGAGCGGCGAGATCCTGCATGCCGCCGGGGGGCGCTACACGCGCGTTCGCTACGCCGAGTCGAGAGGCGTGGAGTTCGACGGGGCCCCGTCGGTCGACGCCCTGGCCGGACGCTGGGAGGAGCTGATGGACATGCGGCACGCCGAGATCAGGCCGGTGTCGTGACTCCAAGGCGCCGTCCGGCTGGGGTCCTGCAAGCAACGCGCGGCTGCTTGACCCTTCCGGCGGCAAAGCGTATTTTGTATCCAGCGCCTTAAGGAGGCCGTGGCCACACTGGCTGATAGAAGAGACGGAGCAGGCGAATCTTGCGGTGCAGGCTTGGAGTCCCGCGGCATCCCCCATGATGCCGTCTTGGACCGATTTCCTCATTAGAGGGAAGGGAGTGACGTATAGATGGATCGAGATCTCAGGCGGCGGGTCGAGGAGTATCGCCGCGACGAAGCGGGCCCGCTCGAGAACAACCTCATCGACGAGCTCGTCGCAGGCGAGCTCGACCGGACCGAGTTCCTGCGCCGAGGCGCAATGTTCGGCGTGTCGGCGAGCATGCTCGGCGCGGCGCTCGCGATGACAGGTGAGGCAGGAGCGGCTCCGTTCGGCCAGCAGTCAGCGTTGGAGCCGGTTCAGTCGGGCGGGACAATTCGCCTCGGGCTGCCGAGCTTCGGAGCGTCGCTCGAGCCGTATCTGCTCAACGAGGGAGGGTCGCTCGCGTTCGCGGGCATCCCGGGCGAGTACCTGACGTTCACCGACGTCCGGGGCCGGATCCTTCCGTCGCTCGCATCCAGCTGGAGGCCGAACGCCGACGCCACCGTGTGGACGTTCCAGATCCGGCGCGGCGTCAAGTTCCACAACGGCAAGACGCTCACGGCGCAGGACGTCGTCGCGAGCATGAGGCAGTACGTGAGCGCCAAGGGCTCGAACGCCGGCCTGTCGCCGTTCTTCGATGCGGCGGGCGTGTCGGCACGGGGTCAGTACACCGTGGTGTTCCGGCTGAAGTCGCCGATCGGCGTCTTCCCGTATCTGGTCAGCCAGACGACATACCAGGCAATCATCCAGCCGGCAGCGATCGCGGCAAACCCCGGAACCTGGGTTGCACGCGGGATGATCGGAACGGGCCCGTTCAAGCTCACCCGGTACGTCGCGGGACGCAGCGCCGAGCTCGTTCGGCACAACACCTACTGGGGTGGCCGCCCGCCGCTCGACGGCGTCCGGATCACGTACTACCAGGGCACCGCGCCCATGGTGCTCGCGCTACGTGCGGGGCAGATCGACCTCGTCATGCAGTTCTCGGCGCAGGAAGCACAGACCTTCAAGAACAACTCGAGGTTCAAGTACTACTCGATCCCGACGTCGGCGCACCGGCAGTTCTGCATGCGCACCGACCAGGGCCCGCTCCGAGACCCGCGCGTCCGCAGGGCTGTCGCGCTCTGTATCAATCGACCCCAGCAGATCCAGCGAGTGATGCTCGGCGCGGCGCAGGTCGGGAACGACAACCCGTTCTGGAGAGGCTTTGCCTCGACCGACCAATCGACGAAGCAGCGGACGCAAAATCTCCAGCTCGCACGGGCGCTGTTGAAGGCGGCGAATGCCGAGAACCTGCGGTTCAACATCACGACGTGGAACTTCGCCGACCACGCCGACCACGCCGCCTCGATCCAGGCGTACGCGCGGCAGGCCGGAATCGACATCGGGATCGAGATGATGGACGTCGGCAAGTACTACGACTCGGAGCCGGCTGGAGCCGATTACTTCACGACAACGCCATGGCTGAACCGCACCGCGACACTGACGGAGTACGGTGCCCGCGGCGTGCCGAACATCTTCCTGACACGGTCGTACATGTCGACCGGTGACTGGAACGCGTCGCATTACAAGAACGCGGAGTTCGACTCGCTCGCCCGCACATACCTCGCGGCCTCCGAGGTCGCAGCGCAGAAGCGGGCGACGAAGCGCATGGCGGGCCTGCTCCTCCGCGACACGCCGGTGATCACCGATTACTTCATCCGGTACGTCACGGCGAGCTCGTCCAAGGTTCGCAACTACGTGCCCGATGGGATCTCCCAGATGAAGCTCGCGAAGGTCGGCCTCGCGTAGGACTGTGACGAACAGGCGGGCGGCGGGCGAGACGCTCCGCCGCCCGCCGAACCGATGACACGCTTCCTCTTCAAGCGTCTCGGCCTCGCGCTGATCACGCTCGTGCTCCTGAGCATGATCGTGTTCACGGTCTCGACCATCCTTCCGGGCAACGTCGGCAGGGCGGTGCTGGGGCCGTTCGCCGCTCAGGAGTCCGTCGACCAGCTCAACGAGCAACTCGGGACGAACAGACCCGTCGTCGAGCAGTACATCGACTGGGCGGGCGGGCTGCTGCAGGGCGACCTCGGTGTCTCGCTCACGAAGCAGGTGCCTGCGTCCGATCTCCTCCGCCCTGCGCTGGAGAACTCCCTCAAGCTCGCGCTCGTCGCCTTCCTCGTCTGCATCCCCTTCTCGATCCTCGGGGGCGTCATCGCCGGCCTGCGCTACGGGAGCCCGACGGACAAGGGGATCACGATCACCGGCATCTCGCTCGCGGCGATGCCCGAGTTCGTGACCGGGATCCTTCTCATCCTCGTCTTCGCGATCTGGCTCGGGTGGCTTCCCGTCACCGCGCAGTGGGACGAGGGCGCGAACGTGCTCACTCAGCTGAAGTACCTGCTGCTGCCGGCGTTCACCCTCACGCTCGTCCTCTTCGGGTACATCGCCCGCATCACCCGCGCGGGCATGATCGAAGCGCTCGACTCGGACTACGCGCGCACGGCGTACCTGAAAGGCCTTCCGTCCTCGGTCGTCGTGCGCAAGCACGTGCTTCGGAATGCGCTGCTCCCGACGATCGCCGTGATCGCCGTTCAGGTGGGGTACCTCGTCGGTGGGCTGATCGTCGTCGAGGTGCTCTTCAACTACCAGGGCATCGGCCTGCTCATCTACGAGGCCGCGCGTCAGAAGGATCTCCCGCTGCTGACCGTAGGCGTCCTCGTCGTCGGCGTCGTCTACCTCGTCGTGACGCTGATCGCGGACCTGCTGTATGCGATGCTCAATCCACGAATTCGCTTCGTGACGGCCGAGTGACGAGCATTACCGAGATCCCTCCGGTAGCTGCACGCCGGAGCGAGGCGAGCACCGCTCGCTCCGAGCGCATTCGCCTCCTCCTCCGCTCGCCGACCGTGCTCATCGGCTCGATCGTCGTCGCCTTCTGGGTGTTGTGCGCGCTCCTCCCGGGTCTCGTCGCGCCGCACGACCCGATCTTCGACAACCAGTTCCCGGTGAGCGAGAAACCGAGCGGAGCACATCCGTTCGGAACGGACACCAACGGGCGGGACATCCTCTCCCGGGTGCTCGCCGGGTCACGCAACATCCTCCTCATCGCGCCGGCTGCGACGCTCCTGGGCACCGTCCTGGGAACGATGCTCGGGCTCGTCACGGGCTACCTGCGCGGGGTCGTCGACGACGTGGTGAGCAGGCTCATCGACGCCGTCCTCGCCTTGCCGCTGATCGTCACCGCGATCCTCATCGTGACGGCGGTCGGAAACTCGTCGCGCTGGGTCGTCGTCCTCATCATCGGGTTCATCTTCACGCCGATCATCGCGCGCACCGTGCGAGCAGCCGTGCTCGCAGAGGCGGAGCTCGACTACGTCGAGGCTGCGCGCTTGCGCGGGGAGCGTGCGCCGTACGTCATGTTCTCGGAGATCCTTCCGAACGTCATGTCGCCGGTCGTGGTCGAGTTCACCGTTCGGCTCGGATACGCGATCTTCGCCGTTGCCTCGCTTACGTTCATCGGGTTCGGCGTCAGCCCGCCCTCACCGGACTGGGCAGCGCAGATCAATCAGTACTGGACGCTCATCGACCCATACTGGTGGATGACGCTCTTCCCTGCGCTGGCGATCGCGAGCCTGGTCGTGGCGGTCAACCTGGTCGCGGACGGCGTGCGCGAGGTGTACGAGCGATGAGCCACGTCGCGGACGGCGCGAAGGCGCTCGAGGTAGACGACCTCGAGCTCGTCTACCGGGTGCGCGGGGTCGACCGCGAGGTGCTGCGCGGCGTCTCGTTCTCGATCGAGCGCGGGCAGTCGTTCGGGCTCGTCGGGGAGTCGGGCTGCGGCAAGTCGACCGTGGCCCTCGGCATCGTGCGCTACCTCCCCCGGAACGGTCGCGTGTCCGGAGGCTCGGTGTCAGTGGCCGGTCGCGACGTCCTCGCGTTGAGCGGGCGCGGGCTCCGCGAGTACCACGCGC
>JBGSXQ010000028.1:0-2201 GCA_041751315.1 Gaiellaceae bacterium
CTGCGGCCGAACAGCGCACGCCTCGTCGCGACTTTCGGCTAGTCGCGGTCGACGTTGCGTGCGTCGGGATCGGGGCTCTGCTCGCCGGCACGCGCGATGTCGGCGCGATCCTTGCCCAGATCCTTCGCGCGGTAGAGCGCCGCATCGGCGCGCTCGAAGAGACTCGCTGGCGTGTCCCCGTGAAGGAGCTCGGCAATCCCGCCCGAGAGGCGCAGCCGCTGCTCGTCCGGGCCGAGCGCTGTCCCGCGCATCGAATTGTGCACGCGCCGGAAGAGCTGGTCGCCGTCCTCGGCAGCCGACTCCGGCATGATCACGGCGAACTCGTCGCCGCCGATCCGGCATGCCACGTCGGTCGAGCGGACGGCCTCGCGGAGCCGATCTGCCGCCTGTGCGAGGACGCGGTCGCCGGCGAGATGGCCGACCTGATCGTTGATGGTCTTGAAGTCGTCGAGATCGAACACGACGAGCGTGAGCTTTCGCTCGTACCGATGTGCCCTGGTCACCTCGCGCCGAAGCGTCTCATGGAAGAAACGCTGGTTGAAGAGGCCCGTCAGGGCGTCCGTCTCGGCGAGCTTGCGGGCCTCCCCGTAGCGGCGGGCGTTCTCGATAGCCGAGAGGCAGCTCGCCGCAAGTCGTTCGGCCTGCTCGATCTGCTGTGGGTCGGGCTCGTGGTCGGGAGTGCGCCAGAAGAGAGACAGCGTCCCGACGGGGCGGAGCTCCCTGCCCATGAGGGGAATGAACGCGCCGCCACGGATGAGGTCGGGGTCAAGGCCCTCACGGTCGCGTCCGTACCGATAGCTGACCGTGATCGTTCCCGGCAGCGCTCCCACGACGCCCGACGTCGGCGGCCGTGAGGACTCCTGCGCGCTCATGCCGCGCGTGACCACGGCCGGCGCCCCGTCCTGGCGCTCGACCGCCATCATCGCCGCCTCGACGCCCTCGATCTCCATCGCAGCATCCAGGACGCGATCCATGAGCTCCTCGAGGTCGATCGAGTTCCCGATCTCGCCGAAGAGGCGGTTGCGCTTGCTCTCCTGCTCGGCGCGCTCGAGTGCTTCGGACAGCCCCCCCGCGAGCTCGTCCATCTTGCTTCGCATCTCGTCGACCGCGCGGACGAGCTCCTCGTTGGGCTGTGCCTGCGTCTTGGGCCGGCGACTCACGATGAGGCCAATGAGGATCGCCGCAGCCACGAGGGCCACGGCGATGATCACGATCGTCACCAAGGTGTGAGGCACTTCATCCGAGAGCTACTCTCCTTGTACTCACGCAAACGGGGGATGCAACCTCGGTCGAGGTACCCCATCCGAAATGTACTGTGCCCCGTGGACGCCGGCGGGCCAGGTTACGCCTAGTCAGGCGGGCTGGGACGTCTGTTCGGAACGGCGACGACGATAGTGCCCGGGCCGGCCTGACCCGCCTGCCAGAGCGCGTGCTCGGCGCGAGCCAGGAAGGCGTTCGCATCGTCTCCGTCGTCGAGCTCGGTGATGCCCGCGCCGAGAGCGATCCCGACGTCGTGGTGCGGGGGCTCGAGCGAGGACTGCAGCGCGTCGACGAGTGCTTCGGCGTCGTCGACGCCCGATCCGGGCAAGACGAGCACGAAGGTGCTCGGGCCCAGACGATGTGCTGAGCCGCTTCCGAGACTTCGATCGAAACGTCCGGCGACGTCGACCAGCAACGCGTCTGCACGCTCTCGCCCCAGGCTCGCGTCGAACTCGTCGAGCCCTTCGACGTCCATGGCGACGAGGGCCAGTGCGCGGCCGAATCTCCTCGCCTCGGCGACCTCACGCGAGATCGTGTCGAGCGTGTCGTGACGGAGCAGGTCTGGCAGCCCGGGACGTACGACCTCCGAGCCGCTCGCGAGCGTGCTCTGCACGGTGCCCGACGTGGTCGAGCCCCGCGCGTCGTCCAGCAGCGCGACGGGTGCGATCCTGAGCCGTGCGAGCGCGCGGTCGACACGAGCGTCCAGGGACTCCGATGACTCGTTGGTCTGCCACTCGACGATCCCGACGGTCACCGTCGAGGTCTCCGGACCGACCCCCCGGCGCACCTCACGCTCGAGCCGGCTCGTCAACGTCGAGGCGCCGGGCTCACGCGTGCCGGGGAGGAGGATCGCGAGCTGACGTTCGCCGCGCCGGCACGAGATGTCGCTTCCACGAGTCATGCGCGTCACCATTCGTGCGAGGTCGCCGATGCCGCCGGCG
>JBGSXQ010000029.1:0-3328 GCA_041751315.1 Gaiellaceae bacterium
GTCGTTTCGAACGTCGCGGGCACCGCGGTGGAGCTTTGGGTCGGCGACATGCCGAGACAGGGCCGCTACGAGCTCGTGCAGCGCCTCGCGAGCGTGCTCGACGTCTCCCCGCGCGAGCTCGCGAAGCAGGTGGACGAGCGCCGGTTCGATCCGCTGACGCCGATCGTCGTGAAGACTGCCGTCGGCGAGGAGCAGGTCGACTACCTGTACGAGCGTCGGTCGGAGTTCCCCGGTGTGAAGATCGTCGGGATCTACCTGCGCGGTTACCCGTACTCGTCGCTCGGGGCGCAGATCCTCGGGTACACGGGCGAGATCTCGCCCGAGGAGCTGAAGCTGCTCCGCAAGGACGGCTACCGCGCCGGTGACCGCGTCGGGAAGACGGGCACCGAGGCGGCCTACGACTCGTACCTGCGCGGTCGGTCCGGCCTCGCCCAGATCACGGTCGACTCGCTCGGCCGGCCGCAGTCGCGGGTCCAGCTCCGCCAGGAGCCTCGCGCGGGGTATGCGCTGCGGCTCACGCTCGACATGCGCCTCCAGCGTGCCGCCGAGCAGGCTCTGCAGTACGGCATCGACCTCGCGCACGAGAACGACCACTGGGCTGCGAACGGAGGCGCGATCGTCGCGCTCGACCCGCGCGACGGCGCCATTCTCGCGATGGCCTCCGCGCCGACCTTCAAGCCGTCGGTCTTCGTCGGCAAGACCGATCCCGCCAAGCTCGAGGCGCTGTACTCCGACCCACTGAATCCCTTGTTCAATCGGGTCACCGCGGGGCTCTACCCACCGGGGTCGACGTGGAAGCCGGTGACCGCCCTCGCCGGGATGCAAGAGCACGTGTTCTCGGCCTACGACTCGATTCAGTGCACGCCGACGGCAGAGTACGGCCTCGACCGGCAGCGCTTCCGCAACTGGAACCCGTTCGTCAACCGCCCCATGACGTTGCCCGAAGCGCTGGCCGAGTCGTGCGACACGTACTTCTACGAGATCGGCAACCGCTTCTACGAAGGCGGTTCCGACAGTCGCGTGCGCATGCAGCAGTGGGCGCAGAAGTTCGGTTTCGGGAGCCCGACCGGGCTCGACATCGGCGGGGAGGCCGACGGCCTGGTGCCGACGCCGGAGTGGCGCAAGCAGACGTTCGAAAGCGACTGGGATCGCGCGTGGAACCCGGGCGACTCGATCCAGTTCTCCATCGGGCAGAAGGATCTGCTCGTGACGCCGCTCCAGATGGCCGCGTTCTACGCGATGCTCGCCAACGGCGGGAAGATCGTGACACCGCACCTCGTCTCGGACGTCGAGCAGCCGGGCGGCAAGGGCTCGCCACGGGTCGTGCTTCGCCGTTTCGCAGCACCACCGCCGAAGTCGGCCGGGCTCGATCCAGGGGCGCTGAGAGCCGTTCAGGACGGCCTGTTCGCCGCGACCCATGCGGCGGCCGGCACGTCCTCCGCCGTCTTCGCGAACTACCCGGTCCCCATCTCGGGCAAGACCGGCACGGCGGAGAAGGTCGTTCCGCTCCCCGGCTATCCGGCCGATCATCTCGAGGATCAGTCGTGGTGGTGCGGCTGGGGCCCGTCCGACTCGGCCAAGATCGTGGTCTGCGCGCTGATCGAGAACGGGGGCCACGGATCGGCTGCTGCAGCTCCCGCGGCGCTCAAGGTGTTCGAGAGGTTCTTCGGCGTCGAGGCGGCCACACCGCCGACGGTCGTGGAGACCGACTGATGATCGACGTCACCGAGCGCGCGCGAGCCCGTTCCTCCGTCCGGTCCGAGCCGGCCCTGATCGCCTTCGTGCGCAGCCTCGACTGGATTCTGATGGCGGCCGCCGCGGCACTCGTCGGGTACGGCCTCTGGGTGGTCTCCGGCATCACGCGCTTCGACGTGCCCGGGGACGAGAGCTACTTCGTCGTACGGCAGGGGTTCGCCGTCGCCATCGGAGCGGTCGGACTGGTGGTCATGGCGCTCGTCCCGATCGACCTGTGGCGTCGCTACTGGAAGCTCGTGTACGGCGCGACGCTCATGCTCATGGTGGTGGTCTTCGTCGCGGCCGAGGCGATTCGAGGATCGAAGCGCTGGCTCGATCTGGGCGTGATCCAGTTTCAGCCGTCGGAGCTCGGCAAGGTGCTGTTCGTTCTTGCCATCGCGGGATTCGTCGTCGATCGCGTCGGCCCGAGGACACGGTGGCGCACGATCGCCGCGGTCATCGGGCTCGGGTCCGTTCCGATCCTGCTCGTCTTCATGCAGCCCGATCTCGGGACGGCGCTCGTCTACGCGGCGTCGTTGTTCGCAGTGCTCTTCTTCGTCGGCGCCCGCTGGCGCCAGCTCGTGGTGCTCCTTGCCCTCGGCGCCCTCACGATCGTCTCGGTTCTCTGGTTGCTCCCGTCTGCGGGGATTCAGGTGCTCAAGCCGTATCAGGCCGCGCGCCTGACCCTCAACCCGAGCGCCGATCCGGGCGGCATCACGTACAACCTCAACCAGTCGATCACCGCCGTCGGCTCCGGCGGGCTGACGGGCCGCGGCGTCATCGAGGCGAGCCAGACTCGTCTCGACTACCTCCCCGAGCACGCGACGGACTTCGCGTTCGCCTCGCTCGCCGAGCAGCGCGGTTTCGTCGGCTGCGCCATCCTGCTCCTCCTCTATCTCCTCGTCGTCTGGCGTGGCCTGCGAGTCGTGACCGGCGCCGGCGACCTGTACGGCGTCGTCGTCGCGGGCGGCGTCGTCGCGGGCTTCCTGTTCCAGGTGTTCGTGAACGTTGGCATGACCATGGGCGTCGCGCCGGTCACGGGGATCCCACTTCCTTTCGTCACGGTCGGCGGCTCGTCGATGGTCACGAACGTCGTGCTCATCGGGGTGCTCCAGTCGATTCATGCGCGCGGCGAGCTCGGGCACTCGGGCTCGCCATGAGCGTCTCTGGCTTCCGCACCCTCGTCGGCGAGGCTCGGCGCGTCGGGTTCGCCGTCCGCGACGACGGCCCGACGGATACGGTCGGGCCGATCGCGGTCAGCGGCATGCTCGCCGAGCAGCTGGTGAAGGAGCTCTCCGCCGGTGCCGACCTGGGCAGCGTCGTCGTCGGTGGCGTCGAGAGCGCGAGCCGAGCCGAGGTGCTCGTCCGCATCGTCGCGGGCGACCCGACGCCGGAGGACGACGAGCTCGTCCGTGTTGCCGATGCGCACGGCACGGGCGTCGTTCTCGTCCAGCTCTGGCCGCAGGCCGATTGGACACGCCCGTTCGTGCTGACGCCGTTCGTCGTCGAATGCGAAGCGGGGAAGGGGTTTCCGATCGCCGAGATCGCCGCCAGCGTCGTCGCCGCGACCGAGCGCAGCACCGCGCTCGCGGCG
>JBGSXQ010000030.1:0-2521 GCA_041751315.1 Gaiellaceae bacterium
TGCCGGGCTCGCGGCGGAGGCGAGGCGGCTCGCCGCCGACCCGGCGTACGTGAGCGAAGCTCGGGCGGTCGCCGCCTTCATGGAGGAGTTGCGTGGTACGGGGTGACGTCTACGTGCTCACGCCTCCGCAACGTCGCGGGCGAGTGCAGCACGGAAGGCGCTTCGGGGTCGTCGTCCAGGCGGACGACCTGCTCGCCCTCTCGACCGTCGTCGTCTGTCCGACCTCGCGCTCGACGCCTGCCGCGAGCTTCCATCCCGAGGTCGTCGTCGAAGCCGAGACGACACGGGTCATGTGCGAGATGGTCGGAGCGGTCGACGCTCGCGCTCTTCGTGAGAACGCCGGACATCTGTCGCTGGACGAGATGCGATCGGTCGACGAGGCGCTGGCGCTGGTTCTCGACCTCGGCTGACGGTACCGCAGAGCACAGCGCGTACCTCTCGCGCGTGGCCGGAGACAACGTCTTCACTCGACGACCGGGATCCTGGCGAGGACTGCCAGCCACGAAGCCCTCGCCTCTACAATCCGCCGCGCTCATGAACGTCGTCGTCTACGTCTCCGATGCGCTGCGCACGGATCACCTCGGCTGCTACGGCGCGCGGTACGTGAACACGAGGACGATCGACGAGCTCGCTGCAGGCGGGATCCGCTACTCGCACGCCATCTCGGCCGCTCCGTGGACGGCGCCGTCGGCGACCTCGATCGTCACCGGGATGTATGCGCACCACCACGGCTACTTCCACTGGGACTCGACACTCGATCCGTCGATCGAGACGTGGTTTCGCGCCTTCGCGGCACACGGATACGAGGTCGCGAGCTTCGTGTTCGATACGAACTACCTCTTCAAGGATCTCCCCGAGGCGAACGTGCGTGGAACGAGCGAGTCGCTCGACGGCGCCGTGGCGTTCCTGCGCGAGAACCGCGAGCGACCCTTCTTCCTGTACGTCCACAACTGGGCCACGCACATGCCGTACGACATCGTCCACGCCGATCGCCAGAACTGGCTCGCGGCGAAGACCGAGGTCATCGACGGGATCCAGTCCGACTCGGCCTCCGCGCTCGAAGCGATGCGCGAGGGCTACCGGCACGCAGTCGAGCGGCAGTCGGAGGTGCTCGTCGCCTCGTTTCTCGAGGAGCTCGACTCGCTCGGCCTCCGCGAAGACACCGTGGTCGCCTTCCTCGCCGACCACGGCGAGTCGTGGGGCGAGCGCTTCACCGCCAAGGAGGACGTGCAGGGCGTCTACCACATGCACGGCGCGACGCTCTTCGACGAGATCGTGGAGGTGCCGCTCATCCTCTCCGGGCCAGGACGGCTCGATGCCGGGGTCGTCGACGCGCAGGTGCGCACGATCGATCTCATGCCGACGCTCCTCGAGCTCGCCGGGCTGCCCGCACGGGTCACCGACGGCGAGTCGCTGCTCGACGTCGAGGGCGACCGCCCCGCGGTGATCGCGGGCACCGACTTGGGCGCGCTCACGAAGCTCGCGGTTCGCAAGCCGCCGTGGAAGCTCATCCTCGAGATCGAGAGCGGCGAGGAGGAGGCGTACAACCTCGCGCTCGACCCGCGTGAGCTCGAGGCGCGCTCGGACGCACCGCCGGAGCTGCGCGAGATCGTCTTCGCCGAGCTCTCCAGCGCCGAGCGCCACGAGCTGACGGAGGAGGAAGAGGCCACGGTCGCGAAGCGGCTCTCCGACCTCGGGTATCTGTAGACGTGAGCCTCGCGATCTTCTATGAGCGGATGTTCTTCATCCGGCGCTTCGAGGAGACCCTCCTCGACCTGTTCTCGCTCGGGAAGCTCGTCGGCACGACGCATACGTACATCGGGCAGGAAGCGAACGCGGTCGGGCTGATCGACCACCTCGACCCCGACGTCGACACGATCTTCTCCAACCACCGCTGTCACGGGCACTACCTCGCGTTCACCGACGACGCATTCGGCCTGCTCTGCGAAGTCATGGGGAAGGCGCCGGGTGTCTGCGGCGGCAAGGGCGGCAGCCAGCACCTGTGTAGGGGCAACTTCTACTCGAACGGTGTCCTCGGCAGCATCGTTCCGGTCGCGACGGGCATCGCGCTCGCCGAGAAGCGCAAGGGCACGGGCGCGGTGTCGACCGTCTTCCTCGGCGACGGCACCCTTGGCGAGGGCGTGACGTACGAGTCCCTCAACATCGCCTCGCTCTGGCGGTTGCCCGTCCTCTTCGTCGTCGAGAACAACCACTACGCGCAGTCGACGCCGGTCGAGCTCGAGCTCGCGGGAACGATCGCGGCGCGGGGGGCCGCGTTCGGCGTCGAGGTCGACGAGCTCGAAACGACCGACGTCGAGACGATTCACGACGCCGCGGGCCGCGCCGTTGAGCGGATCCGCGAGACCGGCGCCCCGTTCTTCCTCGTCCTCAACACGTATCGCTTCAGCCCGCACTCGAAGTCGGACGATCAGCGCGACCCGGCCGAGATCGAGGAGCGGCGGACCCGCGATCCGCTGCTCGTGGCCGGCGCGCGGCTTGCCGACGAGGAGCGCGGTGCGAT
>JBGSXQ010000031.1:0-3332 GCA_041751315.1 Gaiellaceae bacterium
TACGTGTCGGCCTGGACGACGCCCTCGGATGCGCGCACGGCGTCGAGGCTGCCGATGCGCGTCACCTCGCCCGTCGGCAGCGGGCCGGGCTGCGCGGTGAAGAAACGGATCGCGAGCGGCTGTTGGAAACGCGGGAGCGCAACGTCGTCGGGGACGTCTTCCCCGAGCGCCTGGCGCAGGGCGACCTCGACCAGATCCACGCCCACCGCGTGGCGCACGAGATCGGCCATCTGCCCACCGGGGATGCGCGCCGCGACCTCGACGATCGCCACTTTCCCGTCCGGGGCGGCGATGAGCTGCGGGAACGCGATCGCGTCGCGTAACCCGAGCGCCCGCACCGCCTCGACGGCGACCTCCTCGGACAGCCGCAGTTGGTCGGGCGGGATTGACGGTGGGTAGACGTGGATCCAGCCGACGCCGAATCCGGCGCCCGGCGGTCGCAGCCGGTCGGAGAGCGTGATCAGGGCAGGCTCCCCGTCGCGGGCGATGACGATCCCGTTCATCTCGATGCCGTCGACGAACTCCTCGAGCAGTGCCTCGACGGTCGGCGACTCGGCGAGTGCCTCCGGGAGATCGCGCTCGAGCTCCTCGCGGCTCTCGATGCGAAAGACCGCACGCTGCCCGCCCGAGTCGACCGGTTTGAGCACGGCTGGGAAGGAGACGGCTTCGAGTGCCGCGTCGATGTCGTCGAGGGAGCGCAGCGTCGCGTACGGCGGCTGCGGGAGTCCCGCGGCGCCGAGCGTGTCGCGCATGGCGCGCTTGTGCGTGAGCAGGTGGGCAGTCCCCGTCCCGATCCCGGGGAGGCCGAGAGCCTCGGCGACCGCAGCGACTACGGGCACGGCACGATCGGCAGAGACCGTGAGCACGCCGTCGACCCCGACTCGCCGCGCTACCTCGACGACCTCCGGGACGCTCGTGAAGTCGACGACCTCGGCGACGTCGGCGGACGGCAGCCCCGGGGCGTCGGCATTCCGGTCGACTGCGACTATGCGCAATCCGCGAGCACCCGCCTGCTCGATCGCACGCCTTTGGTGTCGGCCTGCGCCGACGAAGAGGACCGTCTTCACGGGCGCCGATGCTAACTGCGACTCGGACTGGCTAGGTCACGCCGCCCGGAGGCAGCAGCCAGGGCGACAGCCGTTGCCAACGTGCGATCTCGCAGCCGTCCGTCCGCGTGACCGTCGTCCAGATGCGCTTTCCGCCGACCGTTCCCACGATGCGCGCGCGCTGTGGCCCACCGTAGAGCTGCGTGCAGGCGACGTCGGGACGAGGCGCAGCGAACACCTTCGCGCCGGAACTGGCGAGCTTCGCGCAGGCACGTGCCGGGCGCGGAAGCGATCCGCGAGCGGGATTGCAGCGCAGCGTCCACACGACGTCGGGGGTGTCGGTCAGCGCCCCTCCTTCCCAGAAGCTCACGCGGAGCGACGTCGCGTTCCCGCCGGCAGAGCTCGACGCGCAGGCGACGAGTGCGACGGTCGAGAGCGCAAGGACGGCGAATCGGCGCATGCTCCAAGGGTAGCGCGGACAGCCCGTCTAGACTCGCCCGCGTGGCCCTGACCGGAAAGCGCATCGTCGTAACCGGCGGCGCCGGCTTCATCGGGACGACGCTCGCGCGGCGGCTCGTCGACGACAACGAGATCGTCGCTTTCGACAACCTCCATCGCGACACGCTCGGAGGAACGGCACTGGCCGAGCATCCGAACTTCACATTCGTCTACGGCGATGTGCTCGACGCGCCGTTCCTCACCGAGGTCGTGCAGGGGGCGACGCACCTGGTACACGCAGCCGCGATCGCAGGAGTGGACACCGTGCTCGAGAGCCCCGTGCGGACGATGCGCGTGAACCTCATCGGCACCTACAACGCCCTCGAGGCGGCGATCGCCACGAAGGACACGATCGAGCGCGTGATCGAGTTCTCGACGAGCGAGGTCTTCGGGACGTACGCCTTCAAGGTCGACGAGCTGCACGTCACGACACAGGGCTCGGTCGGCGAGGCGCGCTGGACGTACGCGGTCTCGAAGCTCGCCGGTGAGCACATGGCGCACGCGTACCACGCCGAGCTCGGGCTGCCGACCACTTCGGTCAGGCCGTTCAACGTGTACGGGCCGGGGCAGGTCGGCGGCGGCGCGATCAGGGCCTTCATCGAGACGGCGCTCGCAGGGCAGCCCCTCGTCATCCACGGTGACGGCTCCCAGATCCGCGCGTGGTGCTACGTCGATGACATGGCGGACGCGCTGATGCTCGCGCTCGAGCACCCGAACGCCCCCGGCGAGAGCTTCAACGTGGGCAACGCACGCTCGGCGGTCACGATCTACGACCTTGCGCTGCGGATCAAGCGCCTGACGGGCCTGGAGCACGACCTCGTCTTTCAACCGGTCCACTACACCGACGTCGAGCTGCGGATCCCGAACATCGACAAGGCGCGCGAGCTCCTCGGCTTCGAGGCGAAGGTCGAGCTCGACGAAGGGCTCGAGCGGACGATCGCGTGGTACCGGGAGGGCGCGGGTGCCTGACCCGGCTCGGGCACGGTGACCGACCCCCCGGCTCCGATCCGGCTCGCGAGGCCGGACGTGGGAGAGGAGGAGCTCGAAGCTCTCGCGCAGGTCGTGAGCACAGGCCAGCTCACGATGGGACCGAAGGTGGAGGAGTTCGAAGGGGCGATCGCGCGAGCGGTCGGGACCTCGCACGCCGCAGCAGTCTCGTCGGGCACGGCAGCGCTCCACCTGGCACTCCTCGCCCTGGAGATCGGCCCGGGGGACGAGGTCATCGTTCCGGCGTACACGTTTCCAGCGACCGCCAACGCCGTCGAGCTCTGCGGGGCGCACGCCGTGCTCGTGGACATTGAGCCCGACTCGTTCAACATCGACCCAGCCGCAGTCACGGCTGCGGTCACGCCGCGGACGCGAGCGGTCATGGCCGTGCACCTCTTCGGTCGCCCGGTCGAGTGGGAGGCACTGCAGACGGCTGTCCCGCAGGAGGTCGTGCTCCTCGAGGACGCGGCGGGCGCTCTTGGAGCGACGTATCGAGGCACGGCGTGTGGGGCGCTCGGAGTCGCTGCATGCCTCTCGTTCCACCCCCGCAAGATCGTCACGACGGGGGAAGGTGGAGCCGTGACGACCGACGAGGCGGGCCTCGACGCAGCTGTGCGCCGCTTGCGCCACCACGGCTGGGCAACGCTCGGCGACATGCCGTCTCCGGGATTCAACTACCGCCTGCCGGACCTCCTGTGCGCCGTGGGCATCCCCCAGCTGGCGCGGCTCGAGGAGCTCCTCGCGGCCCGCGAGCGCGTGGCGGGCTGGTACACCGAGCGGCTCGAGCACCATGTGTTGATC
>JBGSXQ010000032.1:0-2819 GCA_041751315.1 Gaiellaceae bacterium
CCCTGGATGCCGCAGCGGTACGGCGCGGCCGCCGTGTTCGCCGCCAGCAGTTCGAGTTCGACCGCGGCCTGACCCTCGTAAGTTGCCTCCTCACGGAGGCCGAGGACCGCGGCGACCGCGTCGAACAAGCGACCCATCCCGGACGAGAGCGGCGCGTTCACCTTCAGGCTCTCGCGCACGACGGGCCAGCGCTCGAACGGCACGGGACAGCCGGCGAGCTCCAGATAGACAGCAGCCATCCTCCACGGCTCGCGGATCGCAGCCGCGCCGCCGGGCAGCGGGACGGGCTCGAGGTACGCCAAGCGTTCGAACGAACCGAGGTCGCAGCGCAGCAACTCGCCGCCCCACAGGGTTCCGTCGGTCCCGTAGCCCGTTCCGTCGTACACGACCGCCAGCGCGGCGCCGGTCTCGCCGTGCTCGGACAGGCAAGCGGCAGCGTGCGCGTGATGGTGCTGCACGCCGACGAGCTCCGCGTCCTGCTCGAGCGCCCATTTCGTGGAGAGGTACTCCGGATGGAGGTCGTGCGCGATCACCTTCGGCGCGACGCCGAGCATTGCCCGGTACAGCTCGAGGTCGGTCAGGAACGCGCGGTAGGCGAGATCCGTGTCGAGGTCTCCGAGATGCGGCGACAGGAACGCCTCACGGTCACGGACGACTGCGAACGTGCTCTTCAGCTCGGCGCCGACGGCTACGAGCGGGCGTCGCGCGGAAACAGGCAGCTCGAGGGCCGCAGGGGCGTGCCCGCGCGAGCGCCGTATCGGGAAAGCCGCCCGCACGACCGAGTCCTCACAGCGCCGGTGGATCACACGGTCATGGGCGAGGATCGCGTCGGCGATCCCGCCGAGCCGGATGCCCGCGTCGCCGTCCTCGAACGCGATGGGCTCGTCCGAGACATTGCCGCTCGTCATCACGAGCGCTCCTTCGAAGTCGTGCAGCAGAACGTGGTGCAGCGGGGTGTACGGGAGCATTACGCCGAGCCATGGACTTCCGGGCGCCACGGACCCGGCGATGGGCGCATCCTCGCGGCGCCGGAGGAGCACGATCGGACGCTCGCGCGAGTGAAGAAGGGCATTCTCCTCTGGCCCCGTCTCGCCGAGTGCGGCCGGCGTAGCGGTCATGAGCGCGAAGGGCTTGTCCTCGCGGTGCTTTCTCTCCCGCAACCGCGCGACAGCGGTCTCGTCTGCGGCGTCGCAGGAGAGGTGGTAGCCGCCGAGTCCTTTCACGGCAAGGATGGCGCCGCCGCGGAGGAGGGCCACGGCGTCCTCGAGCGTCATCGAGAGCTGCGGGCCGCACTCCGGGCACGCGATGGGCTCGGCGTGGAACCGACGGTCGGCAGGATCCTCGTACTCGCGGCGGCATTCGGCGCACATCTCGAACTGCGCCATCGTCGTGTTCGGGCGGTCGTACGGAACCTGCGTGACGATGGTGAACCGGGGCCCGCACTGCGTGCAGTTGACGAACGGGTACCGATACCGGCGGTCACCCGGGTCGAAGAGCTCCCGGAGGCAGTCGTCACACGTGGCCACGTCGGGTGGAACGAGGGCAGTGCGTCTCGTACCCCGACTCGCCTCGATTCGAAAGGCGCCGTCCCCGATCGGCTCGACAGGCTCCGCGCGGATCGCGCCGACTCGTGCAAGTGGCGGCGCCTCGAACCGCAGCGCTTCGGCGAACGCGTCGATCGCGGTTGTCGCGCCCTCGACCTCGATGACGACCCCTTCGCCGTCGTTGAGCACGAAGCCCCCGAGCCCGTGCCGCCGCGCGAGCCCGTAGACGAACGGCCGGAAGCCGACGCCCTGCACCGTGCCCGCGACGCGGATTCGACGACGAGTCACCACGACCGCAGATGCTAGGGCCGCAGCGCGTTTCAGTTCCGCGCCGGGGGCTGCGTCCTAGCCGGGAGCCTCGACGCGATGACGTCGACCTCCTGGCGGAGATCGCCGACGCATTGCGTCGAGAGGCGGCGGACTGTCATGATCAAGGTGGTCGAGACAGGTCGGTCTTTCTCCAACTGGCATAGGTGGGGTTAGGGAGGGCGGAAGACGAGTGACTGGGCTCATCACCGAGACGAGTGAAGCCGCGGCGCGGCATCGCGCGATCGTCGAGGCAGCCCTCGATTGCATCGTCACGATCGACGGCGAGGGGCGCGTGCTCGAGTTCAACCCGGCCGCGGAGGAGACCTTCGGCTACACCCGGGCGGAGGTGCTCGGACAGCCGATCTCCGAGCTCATCGTCCCGCCGCGGCTGCGTGCGCAGCACAGCGCGAGCCTCGCGCGCTGCGTGGCGACCGGCGAAGGGTCGCTTCTCGGACGGCGTGTGGAGATGCCCGGGCTTCGAGCGGACGGCACCGAGATCCTGCTCGAGCTCGCCATCACGCAGGTCGACGTCCCGGGCCCGCCTGTGTTCACGGCCTATCTCCGCGACATCAGCGACCTGCGTCGCGCCGAAGTCGAGCTTCGTCGAAGCCAGCAGCTGTACCAGCTCGTCGTCGAAGGGAGCAAGGACCTGATCGGGTTGGTCGGAATCGATGGCCGCGTGATCTTCGCGTCGCCGTCGCTCGAACCGAAGCTCGGATACGCACAGCACGAGCTGGTGGGCGCCGCGCTCGCCTCGATCGTCCACCCCGACGATTTGGACTCCATGGCGTCGGCATGGTCGGAAGCGCTAGCCGGGCGGCGTGGAGCCTTCTCGGACATCAGGTTGCGTCATGCGAACGGAAGCTGGCGCTACCTGGATGGCGCCGCGACCGGGGTCGGCAGCCCGGACGGCTACGTCGCGACGGTCATGGTGGTGGCCCACGACGTCACCGACGAGCGCGACCG
>JBGSXQ010000033.1:0-2814 GCA_041751315.1 Gaiellaceae bacterium
CGGCGACGGGGCGAGCTGCGAGCAGCCTTCGGCTCGTCGGCGCCGACTGCGCGCCTCGTCTCCGCCGCACTCGCGGACGCCGATTCCTTCCCCAATCGTGTCGCCGAAGCTGCGAGCCCGATCGACGACGTGCGGGGCACCGCGGCCTACCGGCGACACGCACTCCGCGTTCTCACCCGGCGCGCGCTCGAGAGGTGCCTCGGGTGAGGATCGAGCTGACGATCAACGGCGATCGTCGCGAGGCGGACGTCTGGGCGGGCGAGAGTCTCCTCACCACGCTGCGTGACCGCCTCGAGCTTCCCGGCTCGAAGAACGCCTGCGAGCAGGGCGAGTGCGGCTCGTGCTCCGTGCTCCTCGACGGCGAGCTCGTGTGTGCCTGCCTCGTGCTCGCGGCGCAGGCGCACGGGCACGAGGTCGTCACCGTGGAAGGGCTCGCCGACGACGGTGAGCTTCACGCGGTGCAGGAGGCGTTCGCCGATACCGGAGCCGTCCAGTGTGGCTTCTGCACGCCCGGATTCGTCGTCGCGGCGGCCGGCCTCCTCCGTCGTGTTCCCGACCCGACCGACGATGAGATCCGCGAGGCGCTGTCCGGGAATCTCTGCCGCTGCACCGGCTATCAGAAGATTCTCGACGCAGTACATCTGGCAGCCGGGCGATGAGCACGGCCACCCGCAGCCTCCGGCGAGGCCGCACGGCGGCGAGCACCCGCCGCGCCGACGCAGTTCCCAAGGTCACCGGCGAGTTCGCGTACTCGAGCGACCTGCACGCGGCCGGGATGCTTTGGGGTCGAACGGTGCGCAGCCCGTACGCTCACGCGCGCATCGTCGCCATCGACGTCTCCGAAGCGGCCGCGTTGCCGGGTGTGCACGCGGTTCTCACGTACGAGGACGTTCCCGGCCAGAAGACCTACGGGCTCGAGTTCGCCGACCAACCTGTGCTTGCGAGCGATCGCGTGCGGTACTTCGGCGAGCCCGTTGCGATCGTCGCCGCCGACGAGCCAGAACAGGCGCGACGCGCGGCAGCGGCCGTCAGCGTCGAATACGAGCTCCTCGAGGCCGTTACCGACCCCGAGCGGGCGACTGAGATGGAGCCGCTCCACCCCGACCGACCGACGATGGGACACGGCTACCGCGACGATCTGCGACCCAACGTCGTACGCGCGATGCTCATCCGTCGCGGCGACCCGGACGCACCGGGAGACGTGACCGTCGAGGGCGTCTACGGCATTGGCCAGCAGGATCAGGCGTTCCTGGGCCCCGAGTCCGGGATCGCGATCCCCGACGGTGAGGGCGGCGTCGACATCCACGTCGCGACGCAATGGCTCCACGTCGATCGCGACCAGGTCGCGCCGTGCCTCGATCTCGATCCCGAGCAGGTGCGGATCCACCTCGCGGGAGTCGGCGGAGCGTTCGGAGGGCGAGAGGACCTCTCGATGCAGGTTCACGCTGCGATGCTCGCGCTGCGCACCGGGCGGCCCGTGAAGATCGTCTACGACCGCGAGGAGTCCTTCGTCGGGCACATCCATCGCCACCCGGCGCGAATCTGGGCCGAGCATCGCGCGACGCGGGAGGGGAAGCTCGTCGCCGTGCGGATGCGGATCCTCGTCGACGGCGGCGCGTACGCATCGAGCTCGACGGCCGTCATCTCGAACGCGTGCTCGTTCGCCCCGGGGCCGTACGCCGTCGACAACGTGATGATCGAGGGGCACGCCGTGTACACGAACAATCCGCCGTGTGGCGCGATGCGCGGCTTCGGCGCCGTGCAGACCTGCTTCGCCGCCGAGGCGCAGATGGACAAGCTTGCCGCAGCGCTCGACATCGATCCCGTCGAGTTGCGGCTCCTGAACGCGCTCGAGCCGGGTGGGACGCTCGCAACGGGTCAGGTCGTCACCGGATCGCTGCCGACGCGGGACGTGATTCGCCGCGCGGCCGCGCTACCAATACCCGAGCCGGAGGAGCTTCCTCGCGATGCGATCCGTCTTCCCGGTGGTTCCGGGAACACGACCCGCGGCGAGGGAGTGCGACGCGGCGTTGGCTTCGCGGTCGGGTTCAAGAACATCTGCTACTCGGAGGGCTTCGACGACTTCTGCGCCGCTCGCGTCGTTCTCGCGGGGGACGGCTCGGCCGAGGTGCACTGCGCCGCGGCGGAGGTGGGGCAGGGCGTAAGCGACGTGATTCTGCAGGTCGCGCGGCTCGAGCTCGGAACCGACGACGTGGAGCTGGCGTCAGGGTCGACCGCGCAGGTCGGCTCGGCGGGATCTGCGTCGGCGTCACGCATGACCTGGATGGCTGCCGGTGCGGTGCAGACCGCGTGTCGCGCCGCTGTCGAGGAGCGCGAGCGAACCGGTGGAGCGGTCGACGTCGAGCGCAGCTATCGCCACCCGCGAACATTCCCCCTCGATCCGGAGACCGGCCAGATCACGGAGGGCCAGGCGCACGTCGCGCTCGCCGTGGCTGCGATGCGCGTCGTCGTCGAGGTCGACGTGGAGCTCGGTCTCACGCGTGTCGTCTGGATCGGGACGGCTCAAGATGTCGGCAAGGCCCTGAGCAGGACGGCCGTCGAGGGTCAGATCGAGGGCGGAACCGCGCAGGGCCTCGGACTCGCGCTCATGGAGGAGATACAGACGCGCGACGGCGCGATCACGAACGCGAGCTTCACCGACTACCTCATCCCCACGTTCCTGGACATGCCTCCGGTCGTCTCCGAGTTGATCGAAGACCCTGAGCCGGACGCGCCGTACGGGCTGAAGGGCGTCGGCGAGCCGCCGACGGTGGTCTCGACCGCCGCGATCGTGGCCGCGTTGCGCGATGCGAC
>JBGSXQ010000034.1:0-2107 GCA_041751315.1 Gaiellaceae bacterium
GGCATCGCGACGACCTCGGCGACGAGCGCGGCTGCCGCCCTTGCGAGCCCGCGGCGACCGTGCTCCTTCCACGAGCGAACGAGGGCACGGGCTCCCGCGTCGTAGACGAGCGCCGATCGCGCCTCCACGAACGCGAGCCTCCTTCCCGCACACTCGGCACATCGCCGCACGGGCCACGGTCCCGGGGATCCACACCGCCCGCAGACGGGAGGCGTGAGCCGCAGGAGCGCGCCGCGGCATGGTGCACAGAGATCTCCGCCCGGAACGGCACAGATCGCGCAGCGCTGCGGCAGGAGGAGGTCGAGCACAGGCACGTCTCGACCGTACGGCCGAACGTGCAACGACTTCGTGTCAGATCGGCGCCGAGATCAGCGCGCGGAGGTCGTCCTGCGCCCGCTCGAGATCGGCTGGCGTCTTGATCGGCGAGAAGCGGCCGCGCCGGCCGCGACGCGGGACCTCGAGGTACGTCGTCTCGACCATCGCGGAGACCTCGTGGTACAGGCGCTCGAGCTGCACCGCCTCGCGCCCGTCGACTGCCTTCCCCACGTACAGCCAGGTGAGGTCGTAGTCGCGATCGAGGGCGCCGATGTCGAAAAGGGCCGTGTTCGTGTTGAAGACGGGCGTGAGCGCCTGATCGAACGATGGCGGGAAGCGCGGGCCCTCGACGAGCTGCAGCCTCCCGTCGACCCTGACGGGTGCGCCGCCCATGTCCCCCTCCTTGCGTGCCACCTCACACGTGAGCGGGTTGGCCGCGAGCAGATGAGCGCCGACGACGACCGGGTCGATGCGAGCGCCGAGGTTGTCGACGTTCGAGACCGTCACCACGCGAGCACCCCGCTCGTGCAGGGCAGCGAGCGCTCCGGACCTCTGGAGCGCCTGGTAGAGGTCGCCGTGGCCGGGCGCGTACAACGACGCCCGTCCGTCCGCGCCACGGAAGAGCTCCCCCGCTGCGTCGAGCCGAAGCGAGACGAACTGGTGGAAGAGGATGGGATCGCCGAGATCACGCTCGACGACGTGCTCGGCGATCGCGTCGTGCGTCGCGAAGCTCGTCATCAGCGCGACGGGGACCTCGACGCCGAGCGCGTCTTCCAGCGCGAGCGTCTGCCCGAGCTTCGCCTCGAGGAAGCTCTTGCCGTCGACGGCCTCCAGCACTGCCTTCACCACACCGCCGAACCGCGTGGCCATGCCTCCAGCGAGCACGACCTGCGCGATCTCCCCGCGCTCGAGAGCCTCGAGGCCCACCGTGCGCGCCTCGTCGTAGCCGGCCTCCCCCTGCTCGGGGAGCGGCGTCACGTCGTCGGCATGCGGCGCCTCGATGACGCCGGGAATCACGTTCGACTCGGCGGAGAGCTCGCCCGTTCTGACCCGATGACGCAGCGACTCGAAGAGCGTCTCATCGAAGCCGAAGCGCGCGAGGACATCGGCCGTCTCGCGGTCGACGTCGATCACGACGCGATCCGGGTGGATACGGGAAGCGACTCGGCGTACGGCGCGCGGTGCACGCCGACCTCGGTGACAATGGCGCCGACGAGATTGGCGGGAGTGACGTCAAACGCCGGGTTGTGCGCGACGAAGCGTGTCGACACCTCGGCCGGATCGCGCTCCTCGATCGGGATCTCGGCCCCGCTCGCCGCATCCGCGTCGATCGTCGCGGTCGGGGCGACGACGGCGAACGGAATCCCGTGATGGGCCGCGGCGATCGCGAGCCCGTACGTCCCGATCTTGTTCGCGACGTCGCCGTTAGCCGCGATGCGATCCGCTCCGGTCACGACGGCGTCGACCTGCCCCGCGGCCATGAGCGCGGCCGCCGCTCCGTCGACGATCACGGAGAACGGGATACCCAGCGTCTCGAGCTCCCATGCCGTGAGCCGAGCGCCCTGGAGCAGCGGACGGGTCTCGTCGACCCACACGTGCTCCACGTAGCCCGCCTCCCACGCCGCACGAACTGCACCGAGCGCGGAGCCGTAGCCTGCGGTGGCCAGCGCCCCGGTATTGCAATGGGTGAGCACACGGCGTGCCGGAGCCAGCAGCTCGAGCGCATGCCCTCCCATCTGCTGGCAGCGCCCGACCTCCGCGTCGTGCAACGCACGGGCGCGTCCGGCGACGA
>JBGSXQ010000035.1:0-5895 GCA_041751315.1 Gaiellaceae bacterium
GCCCGTGGCCGCCACCCGCACGATCGGCCTCTCGAGCCCCTGGCTCGACGCGCGGGAGGAAGAGCTCGTCGCGGACGTCCTACAGTCCGGGCGGCTCTCCCTCGGGCCGACGATCGATCGCTTCGAGAAAGCCTTCGCGGAGGCGGTCGGCGCGCCGTATGCCGCCGCGGTGTCCAGCGGCACTGCCGGCCTGCACCTCCTGTGCGTCGCGGCCGGTGTCGGGCCGGGGGACGAGGTGATCACGTCGCCGTACTCCTTCGTCGCGTCCGCGAACTGTGCGATCTACGAAGGCGCCACACCGGTCTTCGCTGACATCGACCGACGTACGCTGAACCTCTCCCCGGAAGCTGTCGAGGCCGCGATCACCGACCGCACGCGAGCCGTCGTCGCCGTCGACATCTACGGCTATCCATGTGACCTCGACGAGCTTCGAGCGCTCTGCGAGAAGCGCGGGATCGCGCTGATCCAGGACGCGTGCGAGGCGCTGGGCGCTCGCTACAAGGGTCGGCCGGTCGGCTCGCAGGGGCCGTCGGCGGTGTTCGCCTTCTACCCGAACAAGCAGATCACGACGGGTGAGGGCGGGATCATCACGACCCATTCGGAGAGCGAGTGGCGCCTTCTCCGCAGTCTCCGCAACCAGGGCCGCGCCGACTCCGGCGGCTGGCTCGAGCACGTTCGGCTCGGCTTCAACTACCGCATCGACGACATCCGCGCCGCGATCGGTCTCGGCCAGCTCGAGAAGCTCGAGCAGATCCTCGCCGGCCGCGCGGCAGTTGCAGCCCGCTACACGGAGCTGCTCGGTGGCATCGCGGGGCTCGAGCTTCCGTGCGCCGACGACGCCGACCACGAGCGCTCGTGGTTCGTCTACGTCGTCGGCCTGCCCGAGGGAGCTGACCGTGAAGCCGTCATCTCGGCACTCACCGATCGGGGCGTGCAGACCGCGCGCTACCTGCCGTGCATCCACCTCCAGCCGTACATGCAGGAGCGCTTCGGCTTCCGGGTCGGGCTGTGCCCGGTCGCCGAGGATCTCGCGTCGCGCACGCTCGCCCTACCGTTCCACGCGCGCCTCGACGACGAGGACCAGGCGTACGTCGCGGATGCGCTCGCCGCCGCAATCGGGTAAGTGATCCGACCCGCCCAAGGCGAGGCGCTCTGGACGTGGGTCATGTGGGCCGTCATGGCCTTCGTCGTGCTCGTCACGTACAGCTGGGTCGCGCAGGCGGAGACGTACCACGTCTCGCGCGACGGCATCGCCGGCGGCCTGAGCCGCGCCGTTACGCTCCTCAACTTCCCGATCGGTCTCGTCGCGATCGCTCTCGTGCTCGTCGCGGCCGCGGTGCTGCCCCGGCGAGCGTGGCTCGCGGGCGCTCCGGCGATCGCGCTCTGCGCCACGATTCCCTGGTTCGTCGACCAAGACGACCTGGACGCTCGCTGGACGAATGCGATCCCTGTTGCCGGCGCGGTGATCGCGCTCGGCCTGACGATCGCAGCAACGCGCCGCGCTGGCTCGGCGCTCGCTCCGCGCCGTCCCTTCGACGGCTGGAGGCTTGCAGTCGCCGCGATCGTCGGTCTCGTCTCGCTGCCGTGGATCGCGGCGGAGCTCGGCTTCCATTTTCCGGGTGATTTCTTCATGGGCGAGGAGATCGGGCTCGAGGCGGACGGGACACCCATCGCCGCTGTGCATCTCGGCCACCATCACGGAACCGACGGCGCGCTGCTCGTGCTCACCGCCCTGCTGCTCTCGCGCGTGCGGGTCGAGAGCCGCGGCCTGCGGCTCACTCTCGCTGGCTACCTGGGTCTGATGCTCTCGTACGGTGGTGTCAACTTCGTCCAGGACGCCTGGAACGAGCAGATCGTGAAGCGGGGGTGGACTGACGCCGGGATCCCGTCGGCGCTCCTGCCGGGCGTGACGCCCGTCTGGGGCGTGCTCGTGGTGATCGCCGTCGCTGCAACGCTCGTGGGGCTCGGCGAGGAGAGGTGCACGTCATACTCAGCACCGTGACGCAGCGCATGGTCTTCCTCGGGTTCGGCAAATACGCGCGCGCGGACAAGATCTACGCGCTCGAGCCGATCACGGGAGACGATCGTGGCGGAGGGCGCCGGACTCGCGTGTGGGTCGAGGGCGTAGGCGAGCCGCTCGTCGCTTCTCGGACGGAGCGCACGATCCTCCACGACATGGGGCACGAGGGAGGCGACTCCGCGCTCCTCGACAGTGCGCTCGACCTGGCAGAGCGGCTGGCTGCGGCAGCGGAGGAGGGGCGTGTCGACCTCGGCGATCTCGGCCGCCGCGCGCGCAAGATCCTCGCGGCGACGGCGAGGCCGGCCGAGACCGAGCCCCTGTTCTGAGCTCCAAGCCGGCGTTCTTTGCCCGCGACGCGCGTGTCGTCGCGCGCGAGCTCATCGGCTGGACGTTTCTCGTCGACGGAGTCGGAGGCGTGGTCGTCGAGACCGAGGCCTATCTTCCAGACGATCCCGCGAGCCACTCGTTCCGCGGCCGGACGCCTCGTAACGGCACGATGTTCGGGCCGCCCGGTCGCCTCTACGGGTACCGCTCGTATGGAATCCACTGGTGCGCGAACGTCGTCTGCAGCGCGGAGGGGCTCGGCGCGGCAGTGCTCCTTCGCGCCCTCGAGCCGTTGTCCGGCATCGAGGTCATGCGCACGCGGCGCGGTCTCGACGACAAGCGAAGCCTCGCTGCCGGCCCTGGCCGGCTCACACAGGCTCTGGCGATCACGAGCGAGCACGACGGCGCCGATCTCGGAGTGCTGCCGTTCGAGCTCCGTGCTCCGGAAGGCTCTGTCGACGTCGTAGCCTCGCCCCGGGTGGGAATCAGCCGCGCGGCCGATCGACCGTGGCGCTACTCGCTCGCCGGCTCTAGCTTCGTGAGCCGGCCCCTACCACGAGCCTGATGCGCATGCCGGGGGCGATCGCGACACCCGGCTCCGGCACCTGCCGGAGGACGGTGCCGACGTTCCCAGGCGCTGTCTTCACGCGTAGCCGAATCTTCAGCCGCTTCGCCTCGCGCTGGACATCGGCCAGGCTCGATCCGACGAGGTTCGGAAGGAGGCCATAGCGCGCCTTCGAGACGATGACGGTGACCTCGTCGTTCGCCGAGAGCCCGCCGCGGCGGGGGTCCTGCGCGACGACGAGGCCGGGCAGCGCACCAGCCTTCGCCGGGCGGTAGACGACCTTCGTCGCAAGCGGCTGGGCGGCGAGCGTGGCCTCGGCTCCTGCCTCGGTCATGCCGAGCACGAGCGGCACGGACACCTCGTTCGGCTTGCAGTCCGCCTCGTCGTCGGGCGCTCCCCCGGGGAAGTACGCGACGAGCCGCGATCCGCGGCAGTACCCGTTGTCGAGCTGCCAGACACCCTCGCGGCGTACGACCCAGGTCGACGCGGCACCCAGGTACGGAGGCGAGTCGAACGACCGACTGTCGTCCTCGTCGACCTTCTCGACGAACGCCTTCCAGATCATCGCCGGGAAGGTGCCGCCGGCGACCGGCTCCCCATGGAACTCGGTGAGCATCGGCTCGAGCGAGTCCGGGTAGCCGACCCAGACGGCGACGACGAGCTCAGGGGTGTAGCCCACGAACCACGCGTCACCGTAGTTGTCCGTCGTCCCGGTCTTCCCGGCGACCTCCCGACCGCCGATCGCGGCCCGTGTGCCTGTGCCGGACTCGACGACGTTCTCCAGGATGTCGGTCAGCAGCTCGGCGTGCCCTTCGTCCATGACGCGCGTCGGGACGGGTGTGTTGGTGTCGACACGACTCGAGTGGAAGCGCGCGACCTCCTCGACGACGCGCGGCCGATTCTCGAACTCCGCGCCGTCGACGCGCCGACCCTCGTTCGCGATCGTCGCGTACGCGCGCGCCATCTCGAGCGGGCTGACGGCGACGGACCCGAGCCCGATGGAGAAGTACGGAGCGAGGCGGCTGCGGATCCCCAGCTGGTGTGATGTCTTCACGATCGCCTTCGGCCCCACGAGGTCGGTGAGCTGTGCGTAGACCGCGTTGTCCGACGAGACCATCGCTCGCGACAAGCTCACACGACCGAGGTAGGCCTTGTCGTAGTTCGTGACCCGCCAGATTCGATCGCCCGCATCGATCGAGACGGGCTTCGATTCCAGCTCGGTGACGGGCGAGATCCCCTCGTTCATCGCGGTCGCGAGCACGATCGGCTTGAAGGCCGACCCCGGTTGGCGCTTCGCCTGTGCAGCCAGGTTGAACTCGCTCTGCCGGAAGTTGCGCCCGCCGAACATGGTCTTGACCGCTCCCGTCTGCGGGTCGATCGCGACGAGCGCCGCAGCGGGGCCGTCTGGGTCGGGCAGGATCTTCTCGATCGCCGCTCGCGCCTTGAGTTGCAGGTCGAGGTCGATGGTCGTACGAACCTTCAGGCCGCCGCCGAACACGCGACCTGCGCCGTACTTCGCGACGAGCTCGTCCTTCACGTAGTTGACGAAGTACGGAGCCGGTCCCTGGGTTCCCGGGAGCCTGATGTCCTCCGGCACTGGGAGCGGCGTCGTGTTCGCGCGCTCGAACTGGCGCGGTGTGATCTTCCCCTGCGCGAGCATCATGGAGAGGACGTGCCGGCGCCGGAACGTGGCGTTGCGTGGGTTCGCTGCCGGGTCGTAGCGCGTCGGATCGGCCGGGAGCCCTGCGAGGAGAGCCGAGTCGGCGAGACCGAGATCCTTCGCGCTGCGCTTGAAATACGCGCGCGCTGCCTGCTGTATTCCGTAAGCGCCGTGCCCGAAGTAGATGGTGTTGAGGTACGCGGTGAGGATTCGATCCTTGCTCCAGCGCTGCTCGAGCTGCCAGGCGAGAGCCGCTTCGCGCACCTTCCGAGCGAGTGTGCGCTCGTTGCGGATATACGCGTTCTTGACGAACTGCTGCGTGATCGTCGAGCCGCCCTCGATGATCGACTGCTGGCGCACGTCCTGCCAGAGCGCGCGAGCGATGCCGCGTACGTCGACGCCGTTGTGCTCGTAGAAGCGTTGATCCTCGACCGAGACGATCGCCTGCCGCATGATCGGCGCGATGTCCTCGGCCGAGACGAGGACGCGGCTCTCGTCGCCCCGGAGCACCGCGAGGACGCTGCGGCCGTTCGCGGCGTACACGACCGTGTCGACGTCGGACTGCTGCGTCGCGGGATCGAGTGCGGGCACCTCACTCGCGACGGCGCGAACGAGTCCGAACGTGAACGAGAGGCCGGACGCCACGAGCAGGACGGCCAGCAACGCCGCAAGACGACGTTTGCGAACTCGGCGCCGCGGGCGCGGCGACCCCTTCTCTCTCCGACCCCGCAAGGGGGTGGATTCTAGCTCGGAAGCCCCGATTGGCCCGCAAAGGGACGGTTGCGAGCCGATGCCGCGCGCACCGCTGAAGTGGGGCGGACTTCTGCGGCGGTTCAGCCTGCCATCGCCCAGTGCGTCACTTCAGCGACGCACCCGCCGTTCAGACCGGGTCGGAGGCGACGATCGGCGGTAGCGTCGGCGTCTCTGCGCCGCCGGCGCGTTCGATCGTCACCGCGACGATCTCTCCCTCCGCCACGTCGCCGTCGACGAGGAAGATGTCGAGACCCTCCTCACCCGGAAAAGTGCCGGCCGGGATGGGGTTGTCGCCCTCGATGATCCAGGCCTGGTAGGTGTGGCCGTTCGGGGCGGATCCCAGGTCGTCGAGAACGAGCGCAGCCCGGCCGTCGGCGCCCACCACGAGGCGTCCATTTCCTGATGCGAGATCGACGGTGCGAGAGCCGCGGTCGGCAACGATCGCAGCGGCCGTACGCTCTCGTTCGAGGGCTGACCTCGTCTCGTCGAGGTCGCTCGAGAGGCTCGAGCCCCACAGACCCAGCGCGAGCGCGACCACCGCTGCGACGGCGGCCACCGCCCCCAGCGCCGGCG
>JBGSXQ010000036.1:0-1699 GCA_041751315.1 Gaiellaceae bacterium
TCCTCCGTGCTGCGACGGCTGCGTTGGCTGGCGCCGACCGAGACGTCACGGCGGGCCTCGGCTGGGGGCCGACCGATGTGCTGCGGAGGATCGTCATCCGTGCTCTCTGGCCGTACCTCGAGGAGCGGCACCGGTTCCAGACCGAGGTCGTCCACGCACTCGCTCGCGTGGAGCGGGCCTCCCGTCGTACGCTTGGGAGCCGATGAGCGCTCGAACCGTCTCGACGGACGCACTGCCGCTGCCAGAGCGAGGTCGGGCTCGAGGAGGGCGCATGAGCAGGTGGAGCTCAGCGATCGCGGCCGTCGTGCTCGCCAGCCTGGTCGGGTGCGGCGGCGGCTCGGGCGACGGCCCCGTCCGGGTTGAGGCGTCGGAGTACGGATACGAGCTGCCCGAGCGGCTCGACGGCGGGCTCGTCACGATGGAGCTCGCCAACACGGGCGAACAGGTGCACGAATGGATACTCGGGAGGCTGGGCGAGGGGAGCTCCGAGGCCGAGGTCCGGGCTGAGCTTCTGTCGGGCAGGGTGCGACGCCTTCGCACGGCAGAGGCGATCGCCGGCGTCCCGGCGATGACGCCCGGTGCCGAGCTCGCTCTCACCCGCCGTCTGGAGCCGGGGCGGTACGTCCTCTATTGCACGATGCCCGCGCCGACCGAGAAGGCGCACTTCCAGCTCGGGATGATTCGCTTCTTCGACGTCGAGGGCGTATCCGACGAGGAGCCCCCCGAGGTCGACGGCACCATCACAGCGCGGGCGGACGGCTTCTCGGTCCCGGCGGTCTCGGCCGGTACCCATACGCTCGCGATCGAGAACGCGGCGACCGAGCCACGGGAGCTCAAGCTCCTGTCGCTCCGTCCGGGCATGGTCGCACGCGATCTCGAGCGCTGGTTCGCGAACCGCTTTCGCGGGGAGCCTCCCGCCGATCTCCTCGGGATTCTCGGCCGCCTGGAGCCCGGCGAGACGGCGTACGTGCGAATGACCTTCGAATCGGGTCGGCGATACCACTTGTTCGACGACCCGAACCAGCTCGCCGCCCGCTTCGACGTGGACTAGGACGATGGAGGGCAGAACGACTTCGCCCCGTCCTCTCGACCGACCTGCGCTCGAGGAGCCCTGCGGGAGCTCGGGCCCTGGTACCAGGACATCCTGCTCGCCGACAAGCTCTCGACGAGATCGGTCGCCGGCGTCGGGCTTGTGTATCCGGCCTGGACATTCCGGCTCCGCTGAGGCGCGATCGAGCCGATCACACGCACGACGTACCAGGGCAAGGGGTACGGGGCGACACGACGACGTTCTTCGTCCCCTCCCTCCGCGGATTGATCCCGCTCTCCTCGAGGAGCGCTCCTACACGCCGCACGAGGTCGTGAACCTCGGCGAGCGGGCGCTCGTGATCCTGGGTGCTCCTGGCCCATAGGCTGGACCTAGTTCCAGGGGTTGCATGTGGCCGGCGATGGGGTCAGAATGCGTCCGCTTTTCGCCGTCGAACGGGGAATGGGTGGATCGCGTGAGGCAAAGGGCAGCTCGAGTTGGTCTGGTGGTCGCCGGGGTCGCCCTCGTCGCGGCGTTCGCCGGAGGCGCGTCCGCCCAGTCCGGCAAGCAGGCGATTCCGCGGCCGGGTAACACGCGAGACGTCTCTTCAAGCTTCGTCCCCGGCCAGGTGCTCGTACGTTTCCGCGCCGGCGTCTCGCGCGCCGAGCGCGC
>JBGSXQ010000037.1:0-2820 GCA_041751315.1 Gaiellaceae bacterium
CCGCGTGGCGTCCGAGGTCGAGGTCGGCGTCGACGCGCGTGCCGAGCGCGTCGAGCCACTCGTCTTCGAGGTGCAGGGTCGCCTCGGTCACGAACGCTTCGGCTTCGAGGTCGGCGAGCGGCCGGCCACGCCAGAGCCCTAGCGCCGAGCGCAGACGTTCAGCTGCATCTTCGGGAGCGCCGGATTCGAGCGCCGCCCGTCCTGCGCGCACGCCGTCGCGGAACCGCTCGAGGTCGATCGATCTCGGATCCGTGCGCAGGACGTAGCCGGGTGACTCGGTCAACAGGTACGACGGGCCGTCCGGAAGCGCCTTGCGAAGGCGTGACACATGCGCCTGGAGCGCCGTTGCCGCGTCGTCAGGGGGCGCGTCTCCCCAGAGCTCGTCGATCAGCCGGTCGGTCGAGACGACCTCGTTCACGCGCAGCAGCAGGATCGCGAGCACGCCGCGCTGCTTCACGCCGCCGAGGTGAACTGCCTCGTCGCCGTCCCGGACCTCGAGAGGCCCCAGGATGCGGAAGTCGAGCACCTCAGCGAACGTACCACGGTGCGCGAGCGAGCCGAAGCGCCGAATCCGGCTTGTCAGGAGGTTGTCAGCGGTGTGTCGACGGTTTGGGGGCGCCCACGGTCATGGTCGCCGCATGCAGCAGGTGACCTTCACACGGCATCTCCGCGGCCGCATGACCGTCGTACGGCCCGGAGTGCTCGACGCGGAGCTCCGATCGCGCGGAACCAGGATCGCGACACAACTGGTGTTTCGCGACGAGACCACGTTCAGCGCGATGGGGACGATCGACTTCGGGAAGGGCGACGCGGTGCGGTTCACCTCGCACGAGGACGGGACGCTCGAGCCGTCGGGCGACGGCCAACACAGGCACGGGACCTCCGTCCTCGACGTCGTCGGTGGCGACGGCCGGTACGCGGGCGCAAGTGGTCGCATCACCTCGAACTTCGTGCTCGCTTCAGACGGCCAGGTCACGGACGAGCAGGTCGTCGTGCTGTTCATCAACAGGGAGGAGAAGTGAGATGGGAAAGGCATGGACGGCCGCACTCGCGGCCCTGATCGCAACAGCTGTGCTCGCGTCGTCCGCAGGAGCCGGACAGGTCGAGCGCTTCACGATTCACCACGAGTACGACTTCGAGGCCCAACGCTTCTGTGACGTTCCGGGACTCACGGTGCAGATCGCCGGGTCTCTGGACATCCGTGGGCAGATCGTTCCCCACGGACGTGACCGTCTGCAGTACTTCCTGTCACACGGAGTGCAGACGGAGACCCTCACGGCGAGCGGCACGTCACTCGTATCGGTCGCGAACGTCAATGAGAAGGACATGCGGGTGACGGACCTGGGAGGCGGCTGGGTCGAAGTGCTCATTCTCGCGACCGGAAACGCCACCCTCTACGACGAGACCGGGAAGGCGATCGCGAGGAACCCGGGCCAGACGCGCTTCGTCATCGTCTTCGACGCGTATGGCAACGAGGTGAGCCGTGAAGTCGTCAAGGAATCGACCGGCCGTAGCGACGACTTCTGCGACGCCGCGGTCGAAGCGTTCAGCTAGCGGGATGAGACGGAGATCGGGGCCGCGCTACGCGGCCTTGATCTCCATGATCTTGAACTTCACCTTGGAGCCGCGCGGCGTGATGACCTCGACCGTCTCGCCCTTCTTGCGGCCCATGATCGCCTTCCCTACGGGCGACTCGTTCGAGAGCTTCCGCTCGGCCGGGTTGGCCTCGGCGGAGCCCACGATGAAGTACTCGGTCGTCTCCTTGGCGTCGACGTCGCGCAGGCGGACGACGGCACCGACCGAGACGACGCTCGTGTCCACGCGCCGCTTGTCGATCACCTGCGCGTTCGCGAGGCGCTCCTCGAGCCGCGAGATGCGGTGCTCGAGCATCATCTGCTCGTTCTTCGCGTCGTCGTACTCGGCGTTCTCGGCGATCTCGCCGAACTCGCGCGCGGCCGCGATGCGCTCCGCAACCTCCCTGCGCCTGGTCGTTCGCAGCACGTCGAGTTCGCTCGACAGCTGCTTGTAGCCCTCGGGTGTGAGGATCACGTCCTTCACGAGCAAACGCCTCCAGAGACGAGATTGCGGGGCCGACCGGCCCCGACAACGGCGGAATGGTAGCTACCCCGTTCGAGAAGCGTCAAACACCTCACGAGTACCATCCGAGAGCCGTGATCGACCTCAGGGAAAGCTGGCGAATCGGCCCTGTCGAGGTGCCCACGCGGCTGGTCCTGGCGCCGATGGCGGGAGTCAGCGTGCAGGCGTTTCGGCGCCAGGGACGCCGGTACGGCGCGGGGCTCGTGTGCTCGGAGATGGTGAGCTGCGCGGGCATCGAGCATCGCAACGAGAAGACCCTCGGGTACCTTCGCGTGGCGTCCGACGAGCATCCGCTCGCGATCCAGCTCTTCGGCTCGGACGCCCGGCCGATGGCGGACGCCGCTCGCATGGTCGAGGCCGTCGGGGCAGACATCGTCGACATCAACTTCGGCTGCCCTGTCAAGAAGGTGACGAAGACAGGCGCGGGAGCGCACCTGCTCGAAGACTCCGCCCGTGCCTGCGGCATCGTCGAGGCGATCGCCGGCGCAGTCGACATCCCGGTGACGGTGAAGCTCCGGCGCGGCGTCGCCAACGGATCGCGCGCGGCCATCGAGCTCGGCCCGAGACTGGTCGAGGCGGGCGCAGCCTCGCTGACGCTGCACCCTCGCTCTGCGCAGCAGATGTACACGGGCACGGCGGATCACTCGCTCACCGCCGAGCTCGTCTCACTCGTGGACGTCCCGGTCGTGGCCTCCGGCGACGTCACCTCACGCGCTCGCGCGC